>DITM01000024.1 GCA_002422845.1 Candidatus Paracaedibacteraceae bacterium UBA6184 | reverse complement strand
CATCGGGGCACGTGGCGCGGGCACCCCGTGCAAATTTCGGTTGGCAGCGTGACGCTGCACTCACTAGCGTATCTCCGATACGCCCCGACACATTTTATAAAAGGAACTGAGCTTCAATAGCGACACATCAAAAGTTTCATTTTTTTAAACATCGACCTTTATTGGATGCAGCGGCATTCTGGTTTTGAGTATCCAGTCGAGATGAAGCAAAAATGAGCTTTTCCACCGATTTTCCAAACCCGTGGGCTTGCTAGAGCAAGTCGTTAGAGGGAAGGCAGGTCAAGGTGCAAAGCGATGACCTGCCAGGGTTGAGGTGTTTTGAATATTGTCAGGCGACCAAAGGGAGCGTGCCTATTTAGAGCTTACGTGCGTTAGTGCGCATCGGATAAAAAGACATCTGGTCCTTCTTTTAAAATTATTGTAATATGGGCGTACCCATGAGCAATACACTTTTTATTCATTTGCGAACTCACACGGCGTATTCTCTTGCAGAGGGCGCTATCACGATCAAAGAGCTTTCTAAAGCCTGTGATGCTGCGGCAATGCCTGCGGTTGGAATTACAGATACGGCTAATTTATTTGGTGCTTTAGAATCCGCATTGGCGTTATCTGGTGTTGGAGTTCAACCCATTATTGGGTGCCAGCTTTATATAGAATCTGACGAATCTTTACCCGATATTTTGCCGGTGATTGTGCAGACCAAGCAGGGGTATCAGAACCTATTAAAAATTGTTTCAAAGGCCTATTTAAAGTCACTGCACCCAGATTTGCCTGTGGCGTCGTGGGAGACTCTGGAACTTTACAGCCAAGGGCTGATTGTATTAACAGGTGGCGTTACGTGGGCGGCCTATGATCAGGTCGCTGGAACTCCTTTACCTGCGTTAACACGATTGTTGTTAAAGCAAAAACACGCCGAAGCCGAAGCGTACGTACAACGGTTGCAGAGTATTTATGGCGATCGTTTATACATTGAACTGACGCGCCATGGGTTACAGGATGAGCGAGTCATTGAATCTAAATTATTAGATCTGGCACAACGATTTAACGTTCCCATTGTTGCAACCAATCATTCCTATTTCTTAGACACGAAAACATTCCCTGCGTATGATGCGTTTTTGTGTATCGCAGAGGGAAAGTTTGTAAACCAGGACAATCGTCGTCGTGTTACCGAAAACCATCGGTTTAAATCGATGGACGAGATGATTGAGTTATTTAAAGATTTGCCTGAGGCCATTGAAAATACTGTACATATCGCAAAGCGTTGCAGTTTTATGCCTTTGCCCCATGATCCCATTTTGCCACCGTTTGAGTGTGGGGATGGATCAACAGAACAAGATACACTGCGTCAAATGGCTCGCGAAGGGTTGCAGTTGCGATTACAAAACCACGTTTATCCAAACGATATGACGCCTGAAATTAAAGCGGACATTGATGCACGATATAATGCCCGGTTAGAATCCGAATTGGATATGATTATTCGAATGGGGTTTCCCGGGTATTTTCTGATCGTTGCCGATTTCATTCAGTGGTCAAAACGTCAAGGAATCCCTGTGGGGCCCGGTCGTGGTTCAGGTGCGGGGTCGTTGGTTGCGTGGTCATTGACGATTACCGATATTGACCCTATGCGATTTGGGTTAATCTTTGAGCGATTTTTAAATCCAGAACGTGTGTCGATGCCCGACTTTGATATCGACTTTTGTCAGGAGCGTCGTGATGAGGTTATTCATTATGTGCAGAAACGTTATGGCTATGACAAGGTCGCACAGATTATTACTTTTGGAAAATTGCAAGCGCGTGCGGTATTGCGAGATGTTGGAAGAGTTCTTCAAATTCCATATCCGGTCGTTGATCGTATTTGTAAGTTGGTTCCAAGTCAGCCCAATGCGCCCATTACGTTATCCGAAGCCATTGAAATGGAGCCTAAATTTAAAGAAGAAGCTAAGCAAGAAGATAGCGTCGAAGTTCTGTTGGATTACAGTCAACAATTAGAAGGTTTGTACCGTCACGTATCAACCCATGCGGCGGGAGTTGTGATTGGTGATCGACCTCTTGATGAGTTGGTTCCACTGTATCGTGATCCTGCGTCAGATATCCCAGTCACGCAATTTAATATGAAATATGTAGAGCAGGCGGGATTAGTCAAGTTCGACTTTTTAGGATTAAAAACGCTTACGGTGATTCAACATACGGTGGACATGTTACAACAGCGGGATATTCAGGTGAATATGTCGCAGGTTCCTTTTGATGATAAGGCAACCTTTGATTTGTTAACACGCGTTGAAACTGTTGGCGTGTTCCAGCTAGAAAGCTCGGGGATGAAGGATGTGTTGCGGAAACTAAAACCCGACACGTTTGAAGACATTATCGCTTTGGTGGCGTTGTATCGTCCGGGCCCCATGGATGATATCCCAAGATATATTGCCTGTAAACATGGGGAACAACCTATTACGTTGGCGCATCCATCATTGGCGCCGATTTTAAAAGAAACATTCGGTGTGATGGTCTATCAAGAACAAGTCATGAAGATCGCGCAGGAATTGGGCGGATACAGCCTGGGTGGTGCAGACTTACTGCGTCGTGCCATGGGTAAAAAAATCAAAGAAGCCATGGATGCTGAGCGTGCAAAATTTGTAAACGGATGTATCAAGAACTTGATTCCGCATAATGCAGCTGAAAAGATTTTCGATCAAATGGCAAAGTTCGCAAGTTACGGATTTAACAAGTCTCACTCTGCACCCTATGGATTATTGGCGTATCAAACGGCTTATTTAAAGGCAAACTATCCGATCGATTTCTTTGCGTCCACTATGAGTTTGGATATCAACCACACTGAGAAATTGGCCAAGTTCGCAGGTGAGGTTCGTCGTATGAAAGTGCCTTTATTACCCCCAGACGTAAATTATTCCCAAGTTTTATTTGATTCCGAAAAAGGTACCGCTTTGCGATATGCTCTTTCCGCTTTAAAGGGAGTTGGCGTTGGCGTGATGGAAAAAGTTATTGAAGAACGCAGTGAAAATGGACTGTATGAAGACATTTTTGATTTCGTGAAACGTCTGGACAGCAAAGCAGTGAACAAACGGATTCTTGAATCCTTAATTCAAGGGGGGGCGTTTGATGGGTTGCATCCCAATCGCAGGCAATTGTTTGATAACCTTGAATTCATTATGTCCCATGTGGGAGAATCAAAAAACACCCAACAGTCGAATCTGTTTCGTGGAGAAGAGTTTAAACCCACATTGCCACCTGCCGATGAGTGGCCAGAAATGGATAAGTTGAATCGCGAAAAAGCGATCATTGGGTTTTATTTATCCTCGCATCCGTTGGATGGGATTGAATTGCCTGACGTGACCCCATCCAGTGAATTTGAAGACATTACATCAACCCAGGAAATCCAAATTGGTGCAGTTGTAACCGCCGTTCAAAAACGTATTGCAAAAAGCGGGAATCGTTTCGCCTTTGTTCAACTGTCGGATCAATATGGTAACTTTGAAATTACCGTATTTTCAGAAGCGTTAGACCAATACGATCGCTTGTTACAAGAAGGTCAAACCGTATTAGTGAATGCGCTTATCAAGGTTGAAGACGAGGGGTATTCTTTAAGTGCGCTGAATTTTAAGCCCCTGGAAAGCCTGTTGATGAATGATCAAAACAAGTTAGTGCTTAAGGTTCAATCCAAAGCAGAGATTGATCAAATTCATCGCTTGTTGAAATCTGCCCCTGAAGGTTCCATCGCCATTAATCTTGTCATGCAAAGTGGTGATTTCAACGTCAATATCACCCTGCCAAAACGGTATCGCCTGTCCATTGAACTATTGAAGAAATTGAATGTGTTTGAGTCTTCTTAAAAAAGATATTTTTGCGCGGTCTTAGGTTGTTTTGCAAGTTTGATTATGTAATCATTTATATAGAATTTAGGTAATAAATTGTGGCGCAATATAAAGAATTTGAAACTCAACAATCTGACAGTGTTATTTCTTTCGAGTATGCGAACGAAGGTTGGAAGCTTATATTAAACGTAAATGATAACAAAATGTACGAATTAATGTCGGGCTGCAATACATGCGAATTCTTTTTTGAGCATACATATGGAGAGCAAGGATCGGTTGTTTCTCGAGAAATTGCTGACGTATTAGAAGAAGGGGTATCTACGATTGATGATGACGTTATCAATACAATTTCCAAGATTATGCCTAATGGTAAGTACTTTGTATATAATTCCCAGATTCACCCTAAATTAACCGTTCCTTTTAGTGATGCAGATTACTTTTCCAATGAACAGGTGAAGGTTTGGGGGAAGGAACCATTCAGTAATCTTCCAAGATTCCCAAAGACGGAATATTATCGACTTTCTACTCAAAACATTTCATCTATGGATACATTATTCGAATTTGCTTTACCGCTTAATCCAACGCATTGGCTTGATGAGGATCGCGTAGCGTATTATACGCATCTTTTTGAAATTGGACATCAGCCCACTGCTTTAGCTATTAGCGTGCTAGATGTTAGAGGACCTGTAACGAGTGAAAATGAACATCATTGTCTCGCCCACTTTCTGTTAGACGGACTTCACAAAGTCTATGCGGCTGCTCAACTTAATAAGCCACTTAGATTGCTTTCATTTGTTTCATTGGGTTGTGGCGTATCAACATTAGAAGAGAAAAAGTCTGTGATACAGTTGTTGTAATTAAAACCTTACACAAAATAGTCTAATGTTTCCTTGAAATTTTTTGGTAGATCGCGTTCAAAGGTTAGCAGCTCACCTGTGATGGGGTGGGTTAGGCTGAGTTTATAAGATACCAAGGCTTGTCCGTGAATTGGGCTAAAATGATCATTAAGAAATGCTTTATGTTCCAGCTTGAGTCCTTTGGGGGGATTGCCGTACAGTTCATCGCCTAAGACTTGATGCCCTAGATGTGCCATGTGCAAGCGAATCTGATGCGTGCGTCCAGTTTCAAGTTTGCATTCAACCAGAGCCAATTTCGATGTTTGTTGCAGTACGGTGTAGTGGGTGATTGCACCGCGCCCTTTGTTGTGGATCGCCATCTTTTGTCGGTTGTGAAAACTGATACCAATGGGTGCATTTACAGTTCCTTTCATCTCATCAAAAGGGTGCCACACCAACGCCAAATACCTGCGATCCACAACGTGATCTCGCAGCATGTCGGACAGCTTTTTATGAGCTTCTTCTGTTTTTGCAGCCATCATTAGACCTTGAGTTTGCTTGTCTAAACGGTGCACAATTCCAGGTTGTTTGACGCCTGAGATACCTTTTAGAGAATCACCGCAATGGTGGATGAGTGCATTGACCAGCGTGCCATTCGGATTGCCGGGAGCAGGGTGTACGACCATCCCAACGGGTTTATACAGCACAATCATATGATCGTCTTCAAAGGCGATGTCCAAGGGGATGTCTTCCCCCTCATAAGAGGTTTCAACGGTTTCAGGAATCGTGATAAAAATCTCTTCATTGCCTTGTAATATCTGGCTGGTAAAGACTTTGTGGCGTTTGGGCATTTTGATGCAGCCATCACCAATCAATGCTTTAACACGCGTTCGCGATAGGTTGTAAGGCGCCGGATGACCTTCGAAATGAGTGACTAAATAGACGTCTAAACGTTGGCCTTTGGCCGATATGGGAACTGTGATTTTCATGAGCGCACTATACGGTGAAGCTGGCAAAAGATCAAGCAATACGACAATTGCCATTGAGAGTTTTGTTGACGCATGGTAAGTATTTTACATGAATGTACAAATGATTGAAATAGGAAAGGATGAGTCATGTCATATAATGAGCCCGATACATTACCCAAATATTAAGAACCCGTCTTCACAATTAG
>DITM01000035.1 GCA_002422845.1 Candidatus Paracaedibacteraceae bacterium UBA6184 | reverse complement strand
ATTATCGTGGTATGCGTGTTTTGTCGAATAAAAAGTACACACACAGAATTATGCGAAATATAGTTTTGCAGTGTATTTATGAATATGGTTGGAGTGAGGATCCCGTACACTTAAGTCATGTTGGGATGATTCACGATATTCTAAACGGTAAGAAACATGTTAATATTTGGGAAGGGAATCAAAATGAGTAGATCTTCTGATGGAATTATTTGTTATGGATATGATTTGGACGGGCTAGAACTTCCTTGGGAAGAATATGAATTTGAGGAGTGGTATATTCATGCTATACTAGGAATCAATATAAGTAACATGGACTATTCTGAGAGATATGCTATAAAATCAATAATTCCACTTGATGTCGTTTATCATTGTTGCGATGAGGACCCAATGTATATTTTGGCTATTGCTAATAGCGTTCAAAAATCTTCTCGTGGAAACCCTACGCAGATAGACTTTAATATGTTGTCAAATGAAATAACGCAAGAGAAGCTCGACAAATTAAATGATGTTTTTAAAATTGTTATAGAATCACAAGAAGATTATGATTCTGAAACACTACGCGAACCGAAATGGTGGCTGGCTAGTTGGCTTGGTTAATTAACGAAAGAAGGCTAAAAATGATTTTTCCGCAACCTATGCATTATACCGAAACTGAAATGAATTATATGGCCAAGGTGGCTATGGCTACCGTAGAGTGGGCATTTGATGGGTCGTACAAGGGTCCGCTAATGGTCACGTCTGGGTTTGGTACTTGGCGTGCATTAGCCGAAGCCGCTGCCGTTTTTATTGGTAGCCACGAACACAGAGATACTATGTATTCGCTTATGGAAGCGGTCGCGAAAAAGACATATGGACCACATTGGTATGGGATACTTTGGGCCTATAATGATTACTCGCGACTCGATGTGCCACACCGTGATGCAAAAGGTGTGTATATGTATTTGCGTAGACTTCAGAAGAATGGAATCATTTAAGGGTTAACCAATATGTTCGGATTGATACTGACGATTATTAGCGTAATACTTTTCTACATAATATATAAACTCCTCAACAGGTCAATACACAAGAAGGCCGAAACAATTAAAAACCAAGTTAAAGATCCAGCTAAAGAGTTGGAGTCAACTAGGCTTAAAAGGGAGTGTGAGGCACAGCAGGTTTTAGTTAATAAACTATTACACGAGTGGGCAGACTTGGCATTTAGTCGCAATACAGTGGATTGTTTTAATCGAGATAGAACCACAATAGATATACTTATTGAAGAGGCAGACAACAAACACAATGATGAAAAATTTAAACTAAAGGATCTTTTAGAAGATTATGATAGGGCTATTGCAAGAGAGTTAAATGGCGATGACGCCGCAGAATATGTGCCAACAGAGTCAGACGTTATTGAAAAAGAATACAGGGAACAAAGGAGAATATGCAATAGGTCTTTAACAAGATGGAGTAACTTGTATAATAAAACTGAACACAAAAGAGGAACGCTGCGAGAAATCACTGAGGCTGAACTTGTCATTGATGATGCATGTAAACAAAAAGATCGGGACGAGGCAAAACTCACCGAGTTGAAGAAAAAATTTAAAGCGGCAATCGCAAAAGAAAAAGCAAAAAGCAGTTGACAAATCGCGAAATCGCGCTAAGATAACATTAGGCAGGTGATTCATGTTCCAGTTTAATCGCATCAATAAATACAATAAAATTATTATCTGTAATGACTCAGATCCAGACATGGACCAGTTAATGTATAGTGGACTACTGAGGTTCTTGTTTCCATATGCGAAAATTATATGGCTGGACGATCCGCCAGATTCAGTGGACGAAAATACTATTCTGATTGGCTATGAATCGTTGGTGGCAACATGCTTTAATGCTTACGACAAGAGTGTCACAGAGATGATTCTGTGGTGGTTGCGCGCCAGACTAGACGGTGGCGAGGTTATCGAGGAGCGCTTTGAAAAGTTGTTTGAGCGAACTGCTAACAACTGGGTGTTTATGCTGTCTGTATATACGTGCTTTGGCGAGCAGATCACTAACAAACTTGGCTTCAAGGCACCGACTGATAGTGACAAGTACCTGATAACGCTGCTTGATGACGAGGCTACCCGCGACATCCCGGTGAGACTTATGGCGTGTTTCTGGGAAGGCGTATTTAACAAACTAGAATCTAGTTTGTTCTATTACGAGAAGGATATCAGGTTTTCTTAGTCGCGGCAATTAGGCGGGCCAATATATTCTCTGCCATAAATGGGTCTACCTTACCAGACGCATCCTTAATGGGGCGAGGCTCCGCATACTTTGTGGCCTTCGGGTTAAATGACAACTTTTGAATTAACTTCTCAAACTGTTGCAATTTAATCACAAGCCCTTCGCCAGATAATATAGCCTTAGATAATTCAGCAAATGTATAAGTAGTGTTCTTGTCGCCAAACTTCTCGTTTGGATTAGCCGTAATATACTGTAATAACTGCTTAAACTTACCAATAATAGCAATGCGGTCGCGCGTCAATTCGGAAAGGTTGTCTAAAATTTCTGGATTGTCGGCAAATATCTCGTCAATTTTGGCAATGGCTTGCTTGGGCGCGATACCCATGTTCAGCAATTCGTTACACTGATTGACTTTCATAGACACTTCATTAAAGAAGTTGATAAGAGATTGTTTCTGCGGCATTTCCAAAGGCATAAGTTTAATAATTTGTGGACTATGTAGCGCGACATTTAACACGTTTAGGTGGGTCGCAATTACATTAGTTAGTTCTTTTAAACCTGCAATTAACTTGGCTTGGCGCGGGTCAACTTGTTCTGGTGCTTGAACTGGCGTGGTTGGCGGTGCTTGCTGTTCAGTAATGATACCAGCAATTTCCTGCGCTCTTAAAATATCTACACCTTCAAATAATTTGGTCATTTAAGTCTCCTATAATCAACATTTATAATTATGCGCGATTCCAAAAAAGTTGCCAAGTGGTTTATTTTTCTTGACAGGTGCTAAGTTTTGCGCTATGGTTGTTATGGAGGCGACATGAAGAGACACACGACTCGAAAACGAAACCGCAAAGTTAAAAACGACATAAGGCGCAGAGTCTACAAGAATGAGCGGATGATACTGGCCAAAATATTTGCAGAGGCAGTATTGGTTAAAGACGCCTCAGAAGAAGCAGTGGCCGCGTTTGTAGAGCTAGTCGAACCTCATATGGTATTTATTAATGGTACTATTTGTTTTCGTCCAGAAAGTTTTTATAATTCTGATAAGTTCAATGGTGATTTTGAAAAACTATATAACACCAAAGTAGAAACGGTGAATTATGATTCGGTATGACGCCGCGACAAACACCTTAATTATTGACAAGCCAGATTGTGTAACTCTTATTAAAATACCAAACTTTCTCACTAATAAACAAATTGATACTTTATACACAATTAAGATGGGCCTCGTGAAAAAGTACAAGTTGCGTATTGGTGTTCGCGGATTAGATCATATAATTGCGAGACTTGCCAAACGTAAAATGATTACTGTGAGTAGGCATAAATGTAAAAACTGGGACAATATATTGTGGAGGATGTAATGAAAAACAAAGACATGGTATTTCAGTTACTCGAAAAAATCGAAACAGTGCATGATGCGGTTAATGCTGCGATTCGATTCGCGCGAAACAACCGTTATAATCAAGAAGTATTTGATGATAAGTTGGTTGGCACCCTTGTTATCATCGAGTTGACTTGTGGCGGTCTGTTTTTATGTTTGGGATGACTCTCAAGGATGAGGACCGTGATCGCATTAAGGCGGCGGCATATGAGCGATTCTTAAGTGATAAAATGAGTGTTAAGCACTATTTGCCGGGTGGAGACTCCGCTGGTCATTGGTTGGTGGCCGACGAAGAAGAATTCCGCGCCATGGTAAAAGTTGCCTTTGCACCAAAGGAGAAATCATGATTGAGGTAAGTCTAACAAGAACACACATTGAACATTTTTCGTTGAAACCAGACGAGGCGAAAGAAGTAGTTATTAATTATATTAAAAGCATAATAGGTAGTAATTGCCAAGTGTTAGACAACGGACATCTTAGACAAATAATAGAAAATTATCATGGTTCTGATTCTTGGAATGATCGTAAAAAGGCAACACCTCTACAAATTAAGGCAAACGAGTTTTTACAAGAACTTTACAAGGAGTAGTCATGATTATCGCGCTTAGTATTTTGTTAAGTATTGCTTTGTTCTTTATTGTGGTAACGGTTTATTCATATAGTGTGTTAATTAATATAGGAGTGCCGCAGGATTGCATTCCAGATATTATTAAACTCATTAAACCTGAAGAGGCGATACCGCTATTTATTGCTTTTGTGGTAATATTTTCATTTGTTTTTTATAAGATGTTGGTGTAACTATGGAACTCAATCATGATTCAACCACCATCAATACTTGGGAAACTTGCATAAGACAAGCCAAACTGGTTAATCTATATATTGTTGCCGGTATATCTGAATTTTGTGTGATGACCGAAGACAACAGGTGTTTAACGATTTTTAGGTGCGACACTGTTGGCGAATTGTGGGCATTTTTGCGCGGATGGACACTGTGTATGGATAATAAGCCGACAGTTTAGCAAAATTTACCCAATGTTGTCTATTTAATAGTGTGAACCCAAAAGACCAAATAAAAAAATTCAAATCACAAATATTAAAGATACTTGATATAAATGCGCCAATATCTATAAGGCTTAAAAAGATTGACGACATTGCCGAGTTTAATTTAGAGTATAGTGGCGGCAACACTACGCGCGAAGTACTACTCAATCCAGTTGTCCTAAAATCTTGGAATGCTGAGGCTGTATTTTATATCCTGTTTCACGAACTAGTACATTATAAAGTATTCCTACACTATGTTGAGAATAAAGAGTATGAGGGACTACAGGCCATGTTCGACACCTTTGGGCGAGGCGTGCATCAAGAAATTGCACACGGTGCACTATTCGACCACTTTATGGAACTATGCCCCGTTTCAGATTCTGAGTATTTTAAGTTTAAGAGTCAGGTTGCAGAGACTGGCTGGTAATATCGAAATCGCCACCAATCTTTAAGAACATATCAGTAAATCCTGTTACTGAAGTGTTGAGTTCCCTTTTCAATATTTGTAAGCCCTTAATTATGTTTGCGTCTTGGGCGTCACCTTTATCGGTGCCTGTCGAAGGGACCATATTCGACATACCTTGAATCATAGTGTTTAAGGAACTTAGGTCGCGAATCAACTCGGCAACATCAAGCAATATTTTTTTAATACCATTATAGTCCAATGTTGCAAAGTTTATTTTTTGTGCAGCATTTGTATCAAAAGTACTTTTTGTAATTTGGCCTTTCACTTTAAGTTCTGGTTTAAATAAGTTTGAAAAATTTAATGAAACGTTTTTTAATTTGTTGAGTTCTGTTTTTATTCCTTCAAAGTGTTGTGGAAATACTTGGTTAAAAAATACATGTGATTTATTCAGCAATTGTGCCACATTATATAGTCCGTGATACAGGGCTACTTTACCTTTGTCCTCAAAGTCTTTTGACAAATATTGAACTGCGGGTTCTGGTTGGTCCATACCGGCAAGTTCCTGCATTCGCCTAATATCAACACCTTCAAACAGCTTACTCATCGTATCCGCCAGTTGTTCCGCTTGTCAGCGACATAAAGGTATCGTACTCTTCCTTGAGTCTGTCCATAAGTTCGGTCACCTTGTTCACATCAATAATGCGGGCATAGTGAGCGGCCATTTCGCTAAAAAACGAATTGACCTGTTCGGCATTCTTCTGCATATTGGTTAAATAATAATCTGTTTTGTTTGTGCCACCCTTCATCAAATTGTCACGCTCTGCTACTAGTTGCTGCAATCTTAGGCGCTGGTCCTTAAGACTTTTTACTTTAGCCTCTGCCGCTTTATCGTTGCCGCCAAACTTGGCCACCACCAAACTCTTAACTAAGTTGTAAACCTTTAAACCAGCATTGAAGAACTCGTTATAATATTTGTCATACTCTTGCTTCTCAGCATTACCGGGTGCGGGTCCGCTCGGTGTGATAGGTACACTTGGTTTGGAGGCTGCGCCAGACCTAGGTGCCTTACCGCTACCACCCAAACTAATCAACTCCTCCACAGCGCCAGCAGCACGCTTGTAGGCAGTAACGGTGTCGTTGTTGCCAGCCCTTGTATCACTTAACAAAGTGTACATTTTGCTTAACAGGTCTTTGGCGTCATATAAAGCATTTACATCAATATTTCTGTTATCAGGAGTTATACTATTAATCTCTTTCATATTTAGGCGCACCTTTACTTCTTTGGCCACCTGAATAAACTCGGAGTATTTGGCGTTTAGCGCGGCATTGTTGCGGCGTAGCCTGTCCAGTGCCTCCAAGCCCTTTGTAATAAGGACTTTTGTGTTATTGCGCGCCAAGTTAAGTGCGGCATCGGCACCAGTCGGAATTCCCGCCATTTCCTGCATTCTCGTAATATTTAAACCTTCAAATAAATTAGCCATGAAAATCTCCTAGTAACGCAACTAATTATTCACTAGCGCGAAAAAATTTGTTGCATTTCCCAGAAAGTTGGGTATGATACGTGTGGAGGTACAGAATGATCGTATTTACTTTGACCCTGTGGAATTCCAACAACGAGCCAATGGAATCAGACTTTCTGTTTGCTAAGGTGCGGCCATATAAACTCGCTGGGCATGTTGAGCACAAAATCTATTCCTATACTTTTGAAACTGGCAACAAAGTGCTTATTGAAGTTCGCGAGTCAGCCAACAACAAGGAGCCAGACATAATCAGGAAGCGGTCATCAGGCTTTGGCAACTGTGATTGGATGATTGACGAAATTATTCAGTTTGGTCGCATACGCACAGATTCTGAGAGGAGATTATCCAGCCCGTTTAAAGATAAGGGCAGAGAAGCGATACAAGCAGAGATAATTAAATTGCGCGAAGAACTGGAACAGATTAAAGAAGAGAGGACTAAAATTAATAATCGTTATAATGAAACCAACACACGGTTGAGACAAATGTTGGATTACCTTACGGACACAAACAATTGGGGCGCAGAATGAGCATCAAATCCGCAACACACACAGCCACCCTAGTTGCATATCGGGGCGAGTTTGGGAAAATATTATTGCGCGAAACACCAAGATTTTTTATTGAAGTTGGTGACGCAAAAAGACGATTTAAAAAGTGGGATGGAGCATACGAACTTGAAGGAGAATGGCCATGGAGTATTATATTTATAGAAAAAATTGACAAAGAGGTACAGAATGAGCGTTAAAGACTTATGGGTTGATGTTATTGCTAATGCTGCCGAAGAGTGCGGTGCTAAACTGACACGAGAGCAGGAGGAGTATATTGCTGACGCGGCTCAAGGAATGCACGACAACTATGATTTAGTTGAATACAATCCGGGCTGGGCTGGTAGGTTTGCTGTGTTACAAGACGAGGCCGCAGATAAGTTAAAACGAATCGAGGAACAACATGAGCGCGAGATTCACGAAATGGATCAAGTAATCAGGCGAGCCTATAAATTATACGATGATGATCGATATGAAATTGATTATGATGGATACATTAGGAGAATATAATGAGTGAATATATTTGTTGTAAATGGCGTGACGCCGTGACGGATCCGCCAAAGGTGAAGTCATGAGCCAGAAAATTAAAGAACTTGAGGAACAGGTTCGCAAACTAGACGAGGCAATAAAGTTGGTGAAGGATACTCTTCGTGAAGAATATACCAAAGAAGAAAAAGCCAAAAAAGAAAAAGCACTTTCTAAAATGACACATGTTGGGTTGTATCAAGGTAGGAGAGTGTGGCTCCGCGAAACAAAGAACTATTTCATTGACAGAACCGGGTACAAATATAGGAAAGACACAGACAACACCGCTGTGGCGTGTTATGATCGGTGGCACCTTGATGAAATTACCGACATCTGCACCATAGAAGAGTATAGGGCTAAGCATGAAAATAGTAACTGAATTAACTCATTGCGTATCGTTTAGGGCGCTTGACACAAACATTGATTGTGAATTTTGTGACCAACGGGCGACAGATCAGTGTAATGTAATAGCAAATGAACAATACCCAAAAGGATTTAATTATAAATACAACACGTCTCATTACTTGTGCAAGGATTGTCAGGAGGCGATAAATAATGACTGACTATACTTGCAAATACCCACATGCTCGCAAGGAACACGTATGTGACTGGTGTCGCGAAACAATTGAAAAAGGCGAACAATATTGCCAATGTACTATATTTGACTACCAGCCATTTCAAATCAGAACACATATGGAGTGCCAGTACTGTGATTCGCGATATAAAAAATTAATTGGCATGGATCAGGACGAAGGCGTTTACTCTTGTGGTATTCGCGGAAAGCCGTGGACTACTGAGGAAGAACGGGATATGAAGGACAAGATAACGAAAGTTGGCCACTATCCTTGTTGCCCGCACTGTATGATTAGTGCTTGGTGGAATGTGAGGCTTCCAAAGTGTGGAGAAGAGATTGTTGCAAAATGTCCAGTGTGCGAACAGAACTTTTTCGTTGAGCGTTTTAAAGACTATACATTAACGTATAAGAAGATATCGCGGGAGGCCCAAAATGCCGATACCTAATAATGTAAAAGAAGTTATTTGCATATTTAAGCGAATACCAAGAGAGTTGGTTAAGTGTGTTTGGTGCGGCAAAGAACACGATAGAACTGACCAATATGTTGTACAATATGTTGTTCAGCAATCCGTTGGTGGCGTTCTTAGCGATATCGAATATTTGGATCCGGTTTGTCCAGAATGTGCAAAGAACGAAAAACTGAGAGCGATGTTTGATGAAACGAAAGCGGTCTTTAGATAATGATTAAAAAACTTGACGCAATTATAGCGAGTTATCAGGAATTGGTAGAGAAGATTCGCGAGTTAAAAATGCTGCGCGCCAAAATAAAAGAGGTTAAGGCAATACCAAGCCACATCCAAAGCATTGACGATGTTTATAAGCGTAATTGGTCGGCAAAAATAGACTGTTGTTGGTGTGGTGAGGAATATTACGAATGGGATCAGTACATCGTGAAATATAGCATGGATAGATATAATGGCGACTCTTATGTTGCGGTATGTCCTGATTGCGCTAAAGAAGCGAAGAAAAGGATCCCATGAAACATTATCATTTTGATTTTGTACTAGACGCCGAAGATAAACAGTTAATATTTGCCGCACTTAATGAGAAGGTGTGGAGACTTGAGGACCATAAGGTACACGAGATTAGGGGTATGTATACTCAGGACGATGAACAAGAGGATAAGATAATTCGTATGTATGACGAGAAAATAAAGAGGGTTAGCGACCTGTTTGACAAAATGAAATATGTAGAGGTGGCTGATGACGATTCAGACTTGACACACGGCGGAATTGTGGTATGATTGTGTAGGAGGCTAGAAATGACATTTTATCAAATCATTTTATTGTTTGTGGTATCATTTTCGGCAATTGTAGCGACCGCTAAATCATTTGGTGCGCCAGCAGCGATAGTGCTTCAGGTGCCTAACTTGATTATGTGGGGAATCAGCGTGATCGCATTCTTTAGATGGATGATAACGTGATGGATGATATATCTTTGTTGATTTTGTGTCTTTGTATGTATGTTGGTTATTATATAGTGGTTAATAACAAGGTTGATTAATGTGGGAGAGATCCCTGAAAGGTTTATTATGGAACTGTTTGTGGCGGGCATTGTACATGGAAATCGCGGCAATGTGTTTGTTGGACGATTTTCGATAAATAATACGAGGTATACAGATGGGATGATTTATAAGAATATTTAGTGTTAAGTGTTTTGTTTTTAATTACTTGAAAGGAAAAACCATGAATGAAATTTTGATCCAACTTCCGCAAATGAAAGTTATACTAGTAACCCCAGAAATGGCCAAAAAATGGTTGGGGAATAGCCGACGAAACCGCTCAATTTCTCTTATGATTGTGCACAGATATTCGTGTTCTATGAAGGCCGGAACATGGCAATTAACACCAAGTGGAATTTTGCTTGGTCCGAACGAGGAGTTGTTGGATGGACAGCACCGCTTAAGCGCCATTGTAGAGTCCAATATCCCAGTGCTAATGACTGTATTTTTTAATGTCAATCCAAGTGTTGTTGATGTTATTGATATTGGGCGAAAAAGGACTTCGACTCATGTTGCAGAGCGCCTTGATTTGAAAAACGCGAGTTTGTTGGTTACTTCTCTTCATGACGTTGGTGAGATTATGTTTGGCGGAACAACTAAGCGCCAACTGCCAAACGATTATTTATCCCAAGTATTACCGGCGTGGGACAAAGAACTACAGCCTCATATTTTACAGGTTAAATCATATTGTAAATTTAGTGGAACAAATGTTAAAAGTATTTATATTGCTTTACATTATTTTTGCACTGTAATGTATGGTGAGGTTAAAACCAAACAAGTATTTGAGCGTCTTCTTGCTGCAATAAATTTGAATAGGGGTGTTAAAGAGGCCACAATACGGAGAGATGTTATTTTGGCTGGTTATCAACCCGGAACCAAAGATGCATTAAATGTTGGCGAAACAATGTTTATGCTGAAGCGGATCCTGCCATTATTTAACAGGAATTCAACCGTTGAAGCTGAGACTGTCGCCTTTAAAGCACAAATATCAGAAAACACTGTCGCTTTAATGAACGAAGGTTTTGCTTTGAGTTCAAGTGTGTACAACGCGATACGTGTAAGGAAACCAAAAAAATAATAATGGATATTCTATATAAAATAGCCGAGATCGTGGATGCACAAAATAAATGTCTAACTGACTTTGAAGAGACGGGCGAGTTAAGAATCAGGACAGTTGAGCAGTTGCAGATATATTTTTCGGCACAAATGGCTAAAGAACCTGAAAATTTGAAGCGCGTACAATACATTAAAGATCTTTATCAGAGATTATTTAGAAATCCTGATGGTGATGCCTGCCTTGTGATGTGGCCAATTAAAGCATCAGTTGAACCGGATAGGTAATTTTTAACTCGCCTTGGACTCGTTATTTTTGGGCGGGAAAATTTTGCGAT
>DITM01000081.1 GCA_002422845.1 Candidatus Paracaedibacteraceae bacterium UBA6184 | reverse complement strand
TCATATCGAATCTAACTTTAGGGTGCAGGAATCATCCCTGCTTTCACACAGCGCTGTGCTACTGAATATCCAGAATCGGTCTTACGTATCAGATGATGGTTAACATTTTATGAATCGGATGAAGATTTTTTGGTAGAGAAGGGGGGCTTTGTTAAAAGGTACAAAACGTCACGCTGCCAACCCCAGATTGCTTAATAAAAGCTAATTGGATCGATATCGATCGTTAATTTGAGATTTCGTGGAATATTGATGGAGTTTAACCAATGGTGTAAATAGGGTTGCAACAACGTTTGTTTTGAGCTTTGAATTAAGAAACGATATCGATATTTTCCACGAAGCTTCATCAACGGTGCTGGGGCTGGACCAAAGACCATTACATCTGGATTTTGTGGTGCTTTTTGCAGCAAATATCCACACACTTGTTTGGCGAGGTCTTCGGTGTCTGCTGTAATGACAAGACCTGCTTGACGGCTAAACGGCGGTAGATGTCCAGTTTCTCTGTTATGCAATTCAAGGGATAAAAAGGCATCTCGATCAAAGGTTTTCAAGGCTTGAATAACAGGGTGTTGTGGGGCAAAAGTTTGGATGTAAACGTGACCCGGTTTATGACCTCGGCCACAACGTCCAGCGACCTGGTGTAATAATTGGTACGTATGTTCTGCGGCGCGAACATCTTGTGCCATTAATCCTGAATCAGCATCAACGATTCCAACTAACGTAACATTGGAAAAGTCATGTCCTTTTGCCATTAATTGAGTTCCAATGACGATATCAACCGTATGAGCGTTCAATGCGTCATACAATTCTTCTAGATGAGTTTCATGGGTAATATGATCACTGCTGACGGTCATAATTCGAGCATCAGGACATTTCTGTTTGATTTCATCAGTCAGTCGATCGATTCCAACGCCCCATTCGCGAAGGGTATCTACACTGCCACAATCGGGACAATCTGACTGTGCTTTAGTGGACAAACCGCAATGATGGCATTGTAAAGTGGCAGTTGATGAATGCGTTCTGTGATGCACCATATGCGCGCTGCAATTGGGGCAGGCGACTTTATGACCACATTCAGTACATAACGTTAAAGGGGCAAATCCTCTGCGATTTAAAAACAAAATGGCTTGTTCATTCCGTTTAACGGTTTCGTGTAAGGCTTTGATTAAAGTGGCAGATACATAATGCCCGCGACCGACGTTTTCAACTTTTTGCCGTAAATCAATGATATGAGCAGTAGGTGTCCCCGCACTGCCAAATCGTTCACTTAAGGTTAACAGCGTATATTTACCCTCATTGGCGTTATGGTAGCTTTCAATCGATGGAGTTGCTGAGGCTAAGACCAGAGGACATGATTCAAATCGAGCTCGAACAACCGCTAAATCCCTGGCATGATAGTGAACGCCTTCTTCTTGCTTATACGATCCATCGTGTTCTTCATCGACAACTATTAACCCCAATCGTTTAAAGGGTAAAAAAAGAGCGGATCGTGCCCCCACAACAACCGAGGCATGCCCCTTAATAATCTGCTGCCATGTGTGCAAGCGTTCCGTTTGTTTTAACGATGAATGCCAACGTGCTGGTAAAACACCAAATCGATGTTTAAAGCGATCTAACCATTGTTGGGTTAGCGTGATTTCTGGGAGTAAGATTAAGACCTGTCGTTGTTGCCGAATAGCCTCCAACAAGGCTTCATAATAAACCTCAGTTTTTCCAGAGCCCGTCACACCATCCAATAAGAATGTTTTATAACAGTCAGAACGAATGGAAGTCTGGATAGATTCTGCCGCAATCGTTTGATCGGGAGTAAGTGGAAAATCCCTGGGGCAGTCTTTTGGATCAATAAAATCCACATATTTTTTACGTGGTGAATACCCTAATTCGGGTAAACCCGTCAATGTCATTTTAAGACAATTGCCCCGTGGGGTCATGTAATAAGGCGCCGACCAATCAATCAGTTTACGCGTCGCAGCTGATACTGAGGGAAGATCCCACACCTGATTAATGGGTTTAACGTTAAATTCAGGATGATAGTTGGGATCGGTTTCATTCCAAATGACACCGGGTATATTTCGTTTACCAAAAGGAACATCTACAATCGTTCCAACGTCTAACTGACGCTCTGAATCATAGGTATAGAGCTGGTCGTGGGGTAACGGTAATAAAATGTCATAACGAAAATGCATAGTCTATGTTACTGAGCTTTCTGAGGCTGAATAGTTTTATTTAGTTTCGAAATATCAAACCCTTTTTGCTGAATTTTTGTGAGCAAGGTGTTGTAGAGTTGGGTAGACATGTGAGGTGTTCGGCTTAAAATCCAAAGGTATTTCCGGTTTGGATGACCCACAATAGAGTAACTGTAATCAGTTGCTAAATCTATGATCCAGTAATCACCATAAAAAGGTCTAAAGAAACTGACTTTTAGTTTCGAATTCGTTTGAGTGTCAACGACATACGCTGATCCTTCGGCAGTGTCTTCCGGTCCATTTAATGTTTTTTTAAAACAACGATTTAGAACGTTAACCGTACCATCTGTATTAAGTGAATAAGTGGCCGTTGTTCCAGTACAATTGTTTTGAAACCAGGCGGGAAAGCTTGCGATTTCATACCATTTTCCCATATACCTTTTTATGTCAACCTGGTGTACAGTTTCCAGGGGTAAATCTTCTGAACATCCCGATACTATAAAAGCTATCAGTGTTGAAAAAAATAAGTGTTTCATAGCAACCTTTGCCGTTTTTTTATGCTTTAGTATCTGGGGTTTTATACAAATAATCAAATTAAAAATTAATGGACTTTACCGTGCGGCTTGCTGTTGCAAGCCGTGGGTTAGGACCTGGTAGCGGCTCTATACGCTATCCAGGTCGGGTGGGCGGGCTATATATGTCATCCAGACCGAAGGGAAGGATGTCTATAGTTTAGTATTATGCTCGAACTAATGGCTTGTACTTAATGCGGCTTGGTCCAGCATAAGCATCACCCATGCGGCGTTTCAAATCAGCTTCATAGTCAGCATAGTTACCTTCAAACCAGACAACCTGGCTGTCGCCTTCAAAGGCTAAAATATGCGTTGCGATGCGGTCTAAAAAGAAACGATCATGGCTGATGATAACGGCACATCCAGCGAAGTTAAGTAAAGCTTCTTCCAATGACCGTAATGTTTCAACATCTAAGTCGTTCGTCGGCTCGTCTAATAGCAACACGTTACCGCCAGATTTCAAGACCTTTGCAAGGTGTACACGGTTGCGTTCTCCGCCCGATAACATCCCAACTTTCTTTTGTTGATCCGTCCCCTTAAAGTTAAACCAAGACGCATACGCCCGTGATTTAATGGCTTTCTTTCCGATATAGACGTCTTCTTGACCTTCTGAAATTTCTTCCCATACGGTTTTGTTGGGGTTAAGGGCATCACGACTTTGATCAACATAGGACAGTTGTACGCTATCCCCAATACGCATCACTCCTGTATCGGGAGTTTCTTGTCCAGTCATCATGCGGAAGGTTGTTGTTTTTCCTGCTCCGTTGGGGCCAATCACACCAACGATTCCACCAGGAGGTAATCGGAAGGCAAGCTTTTCAAAGAGCATACGATCTGAAAAGCCTTTTGATACATTATCCGCTTCAATGACTATATTTCCTAAACGAGGGCCTGCAGGAATGGTAATTTGGTTCATGCTTAGATTAACATTTTGACTTTCTGCCAATAAGTTTTCATAAGCAGTAATACGAGCTTTGCTTTTAGATTGTCGTGCTTTGGGGGATTGGCGAATCCATTCCAATTCATCGGCCAATTGTTTTTGACGGTCAGATTCTTCTTTCTGTTCTTGTCCTAAGCGTTTTTGTTTTGCTTCTAACCAAGCAGAATAGTTTCCTTCAAACGGGATACCTTCTCCGCGGTCTAATTCCAAAATCCAGCTGACAACGTTATCTAAGAAATAACGATCGTGCGTTACCAGAACAACAGTTCCCTTATATTCTTGTAAGTGGCGTTCTAACCATGCAACGGATTCTGCGTCCAAGTGGTTTGTCGGTTCATCCAGTAATAACAAATCAGGTTTTTGTAACAATAACTTACACAGTGCGACACGACGACGTTCGCCTCCTGACAGTGTTGAAACAGAGCTGTCTCCTGGAGGGCAACGCAGTGCATCCATGGCAATTTCAACGGTGCGAGATAAATCCCAAGCATTTGCAGCATCGATTTTTTCCTGCAACTCACCTTGTTCCATGATCAAATCATTCATTTCGTCATCGGTCATCGGTTCAGAAAACTTGGCCGTGATTTCATTGAAACGATCTACCCACGTGACAACGTCACCTAGACCCAGCATAACGTTTTGTTCCACCGTTAAGGTTTCATCCAATTGCGGTTCTTGAGCAAGATATCCAACCGTTGAACCTTCGGTAGCCCAAGCTTCGCCATTAAACTCTTTATCCATGCCGCCCATGATTTTCATCAGCGTACTTTTACCTGAACCGTTCGTTCCGATAATACCGATTTTTACACCGGGTAGGAATGATAGCCAAATATTGTTAAGGACTTTCTTGCCACCTGGATAGGCTTTGGATAGTTCCTTCATTACATATACGTATTGATAACTTGCCATTAATAGTGATTCCTTTAGAATAATAAAAATTGTTCCTCATTTGTAAAGCAGATGCGCATAATTCGCAATTAGAAAGTTATAGTTTGATCGGAAAATACAACCGTTTTTGAAATGTAAAAAAGATTCTTACTATTGTCTCTAGAATTAAACAGATTAATGCGTGTATTGTTATATTGGAATGCAGACTGTCTTTGTCCCTTGTTGAGGTATCTTTTGTAATGTTTTTTTTTACTTGTTCTTAAAGATTAGTCACTTATAATTTTATCTAATTATGCGGGGTAAAAATAAGAATGAAGTTTAATCGTTATTTGTTAGGTATTGTGACAACACTATCGGTGTGTTTGGGGCAAGGAGATGGTTCCATTTATTCAAATGCAGCGGCATTGCGTGCAGCGATGCGGTTTGCAGTTGAAGTTCCCTTTAATAATATTGCACTGAATACAGTTCCAGATGGGTTCACCACCGGTCAATCGATAGCTCATATTTTAAAGCAAAAGGGTGTTGTTGGGTTTTATAGTGGAGCTTCTGTAGAAGTATTACGTTCGGCCTTATGGTATCCGCGGATGCAACTTATGAAGGATCCGTGGCGGATTTTTGTGCCTACATATGAGTGGGAGTATCACCAGTATGATGAGAAAGCTGCTGTAGATGTCAATTTAGATAAAAAAGTTGCAACGCCTAGATTGGTGTGGCAGTCCATTCGTTATAATGACTCGAATGACAAAACTGTATTTTTCTGGTTTAACCCACATTTATGTGATAATCAGCCGAAGGAGTTTAATAAAGCTGAAATAAAACGACGCGGTGGTTCATATTTTTTTGCTCAGTTAGGGTTTGTCGAATATGATAATTGTTTATCAACAGCAGCTAATCTTGCTGGATTTGAAATGATTGTGATGCCGTTGTTCCGAATTAGAAGCGCATTGATGCTTCATCCAATTAAGAGTGTGATAGAAAGCGCTCCACATATTATAGATTCGTTATATGCAGGAAGTATCTTAAGAGGAATCAGCACGGTTGCCAGTTGGGCTGCTTTTTTTAAGGCGCAAGAGTATGCGCAAGAGCATTGGGAGAGTCATCCTCTATCGCAAGCAGCGTTTACAATGGGAACCCAAATGTTGGTGGGGGCTGCAACAGCACCGCTATACGTCGTAATGATTAATCGTCAAAAGTTAATAAATCCATGTGATCTACCGTTTTTGGCGTCTGCTTGGGAAACATATCTGAAACAAGGGTCTCATGTGTTTATTCGTTCAGCAAAGTTTGGAGCTGCCCATGCAGGGGTGCAGGCAGCTCTAACCGTGGGTGTGTTGAAATTATGTGGAGAAAAATAATCTTAAAGGCTTGCTTTCTTACATAGTATTAATGGCGTTGATCATATGACATATATTTTTCTGTGGAGCGTATCTTTGTTCGGCAAAGATTTTTCATGATGAGTGCAGAGAAGTTTTGTCCGATTAAGTAAGGATCGTCTACATCTTGACAGATGTTTTCTATGATCGATAAGGCTTGTTTTAAATAAGCTATTTTTGCCCTGTTTTCTCTTCTAATACCACATATGTTAGAAACACCAATGAGCATTGATACTTGATAACAGCGCAATTTTTCTAGTTGGTCAGCTGAAAAGAATGACAGTGTTGTGACTGTTTCACAAAACATAAGTAGTTGGTCATACTGTTGCTGTAATTCTGAGTATTGTTCTTTGGTTGTAGGATGGATTTGTCCAAGTCGATCATATTCGCAATTCAAAAGGTGTTGTAAGTCTTGAAAAACTTCAGCACGCAGTTCCGTTGACTTAGAAGGATCGTGATATTCGTGTAGTAATTTATCGAAATGAGACTGCTGAGTTTCTGATGGAGTAAGTTTCCTTGCGTTAGCTAACCGTTTATTTTCTTGCAAAACAGGTTCTATCTGTCGATCGGGAGAGGGGGTGATTGGCAAGGAAGAAGCTTTTGAAGCAGCGTTCAAGGCTTGTGGCAATATGTGAGAGCTGTCAGAATTATTTATCATTTCATCTGTTGTGGGCAAGAGTGCAACAGGTGGAGAAACACTTAAAGCTTGAGGAGAGATGGGATTTGGGGCAGGGACTTTTATTCGAGACTTTTCTGGAGTGTAAGGTTCCCACCTAAAATAGTAAGACGTGGTTTCTGGTAGCGCAGCACTAGCTATATGAGAGATTAATAAAGTAAAAAATAGTGTATAGTTCATGATACTCCTTAATAATCATTTTAGTTGTGACATTAAAATAACTAATGTTATAGCTTAAACATATTCATACAGCAAGAGAGACTATCAATGGCATTAGATACGTACCCATTAATTGTAAATTTGATTTTAGAGCGTGATGATAAGATCTTGATGATTTATCGTGAGAATACCACGGTATATCAAAACGTATATGCATTGCCGGCTGGCAAAGTCGAAAAAGGCGAATCGTTGAAGCATAATATTATTCGTGAAGCCAAAGAAGAAATTGGAATTACATTGCATGCCGATGATGTATCGTTAGCAGTAACGTTGTGGGCAAAGTATAACAACGAATCGGGCGACGCCATAGAAGATGTTGGGTTTTTCTTTAAAGCAAGCCGTTATGAGGGAGACGTTGTTAATGCAGAACCTCATAAACATGGACACGTTAAATGGGTAGCGTTAAATGATTTACCTGAAAACAGTTTGACGTTTACCAGAGTGGCATTGGAAGCTTATCGTGAAGGTCGAGATTACGTTGAGTATGTGGGGTGATTTTGACCCATTTCGGGCGTGGGAGGGGTAAGGTTTGAAAATGAATTTGAAATGATTTCGTGTGTAAGTGGTAGTATTCCTTTGGTTTTAGTCGTTGTTAAAGTGGTTT
>DITM01000016.1 GCA_002422845.1 Candidatus Paracaedibacteraceae bacterium UBA6184 | reverse complement strand
TTGTCACGTGATTTTCAGGGGATGCCTCGGTGCTTTTTTAATTAACAACCCAACTAAATAAAAAAGGAACACAACAGAACTTAGACACGAAATCATTTCAAATTTATCCCCAAACCTTAACCCTCCTGCGCCCGAAATGGGTCAAAATTCCCCATCACATCACATCCAACTCAACGGATGCAACCGCAGGTTGCCGTCACGTTGCCAAAATCATACTTCAGTTAAAAAGCTTACCAGTACTTTTTTTAGCCCGAACTCTTCGAAATTAACATCAGCTTTGTCGCCTTCTAACCGCACAACTTTCCCCATACCAAATTTTTTATGGTACACCAATCGGGTGCCTGTCTTTTGAACACCAGAAGAATCTTGATTAAATTCAAACTCTGAAAAAGTTGGCTTTTGTTGCACATATCGTTGAGGTTGCTTATTCCTATGATCGTAATCTCTGCCAGGTCTTCTACCCTTTTGCATCGGCTGATTACGACCCATTCGGTTGTGCCAAACCACATGTTCCGATGGCAATTCTGATAAGAACCTAGACGGCAAATTATGCTGCATTTGATTGTATATTCGACGCATGGTTGCATAGGTGATGACCGCTTTTTCTTTGGCGCGCGTAATCCCTACATAGGCCAATCGACGCTCTTCTTCCAAACCATCTGCACCCGAATCTTCCAAAGCTCGCTGGTGGGGGAACAATCCTTCTTCCCATCCAGGTAAGAAGACCGTGCCGAACTCTAAACCCTTTGCGCTATGTAATGTCATGATCGTGATCTGAGGCCCCGAATCTTTCTGGGTCACTTCCATCACCAAGGATACGTGTTCTAAGAACCCTTCAAGGGTCGAAAACTCTTCAAGAGCAACAACTAATTCTTTTAAGTTTTCTAATCGGGTTGGTGCATCAGGCGTCGTTTCATTGCGCCAATATGCTGTATAACCAGACTCATCCAACACAATCTTCGCCAATTCTGATGGCGGCATTTCTTGAGACATCAACTGCCACCTGCGAACATCGTCTACAAATCCACGTAACATGGTGGTCGTTTGAGGGCGAAATTCATCCGTTTCAATCAGCTGAGCCGTCGCATCAAACATGCTAATTCCCTGATCTCTAGCAACACTGTGCATGATGTTCAGAGTACTTTCACCAATGCCTCGGCGGGGCATGTTCACAATACGTTCGTACGCTAAACTATCGCTGGTTTGATGCACTAATCTTAAATAGGCTAACGCATCACGAATTTCTTGTCGTTCATAAAATCGCATACCACCCACGACGCGATAGGGCAACCCGCAGACCATTAATCGTTCTTCAAACTCACGGGTTTGATGGCTGGCACGAACTAGTATTGCCGTTTCATTTAATGGGTAACCGCTTTTATATAAACGCTCCAATGCACTCACGGTAACGATGGCTTCTTCTTCGGAATCATAGACACAATGAATATCGACCTTTTCACCACCATCGACATCTGTCCACAGTTCTTTGCCTAAACGCCCCTTATTGTGAGCAATAAGCCCAGCAGCTGCCCCTAAAATATGGGTAGTGGATCGATAGTTTTGTTCTAATCGAACGACTTTTGCGCCTTGAAAGTCATGTTCAAATCGCAAGATGTTATCAACCTCTGCGCCGCGCCATCCATAAATGGATTGGTCGTCATCTCCGACACAGCACACTTGTGCTCCGCCTTGAGCCATCAAGCGCAACCACAAGTATTGGGCAACGTTAGTATCTTGATACTCATCAATTAATATGAATTTAAATTGTTGGTGATATCGGCTTAACACATCTGGAAACAGCTGAAACAATGAGACGCAGTGCAGTAACAAATCACCAAAATCAGCGGCATTTAATATCTTCAACCGTTCCTGATACGTTAAATATGTATCAACAATCCAACCTGATACAAATCGATTTGTTTTGGGATCTTTATACTTACGAACATCCGTTGTTAGCGGAGATACGGCTCTATCTTTTAATAGATTAATGACCTGCATTGCAATTTTGGGTGGGTGTCGTTTTTCATCCAACCCAGCAGCTTTAATAACTTGTTTGATTAACCTCAGCTGATCATCTGGATCTAAGACGGTAAAATTAGGTTGCAGTCCAACAGCCTCTGCATGACGGCGAATGATTCTTAATCCAATGGAATGGAAAGTTCCCAACCACATGGCATGGGCGCCCGCGACAAACTTCAAGACTCGATCGCCCATTTCACTGGCTGCTTTATTGGTAAACGTTACCGCTAAAATCTCATGAGGAGCCGCCCGATACGTCTGAATGATGTGCCCGATTCGCGTCGTTAGAACCTTTGTTTTCCCAGTTCCAGCTCCCGCAAGAATCAATAAAGGCCCACCAAAATAATCAACAGCCTCCCGCTGTTTCGGGTTTAAAAGCTCTAATACGCCATCTGCAAATTCGTTCTGATTCATAAAACGCAGTTTACGGGATTCTCTATTAAAAGGCTAGAAAGAAGTAACTATAGCCACAAAATTACCAACTTCATCAAGTTAGGTTGGCGCAAATCCCTGTCATTTAAAAATGAATATTAGACAAAAGCTCAAACGATCTTTGATTGCACTTCTGAAAATAAATAAACACCCGCAAATGCGGGTGTTTATTTAGTGATATTAAACTAATTTATTTAGTTATGAGTTTAGCTGTACCTCCTGTAACTACGTTACCTGTATAATCTGTCGGTAATTTTACAGATAATGTTCCGGCACCATTAACAGTAACGTTATTGTGACCAGTAACTTTCTTTATTGTTAACGTCTTTCCAGCAGCAACTTCAAACGCAACACCAGCAGCTGAAATCACTAATTCATCTATCGTTACGTTTTCATTGATGCTAATTACTGGAGTTGCCCCAGCCAACAGTGTATATTTTTTAATAGATGTTGGCGCGCTGAACGTATGAGCAGCAAAACCACCAGCATTAATATTGCTGTTAAATATCATTGTTCCAGTACTAGCACTTACAGTCAGCGCTTCGTCAGCCGTACTATGTTGAGTTAACGTTGTAACTGTCATTTTCTTTCCAGCACCAGGAACAAATGTAGCAGCAAAGGCGTTTGGAACGTCATATTCAGAGATGACAACATCACCACCAGCACCGCCAGTAACTCTTGCACTTGTACCAGCAGACACCATCCGTGTTACAGTTCCACCATTTGTAAGTGTTACGTTATTTTGATGCCCAGTAAACACAGATACCGGTGCTTTTGCAAATGACACAGGCTGTGATCCAAGAACGACAGCTCCCGTATATCCAGAAGCATCACCAAAGGATGGAATACCTGCAGTTATAGCGCTTAAATTTATAGATCCTGTTCCAACTATAGCTCCAGGCAATATAATCTGAGAGGACGCTCCTGCTGTTAAATCACCTTTTAAATTTACAGATCCAGCGATACTTAAGGCTCCAGATGCCCCAACTGCAAGATCTCCTTCAAAAACTGCATTTCCAACAACATTTAATCCACCCGCTGCAACGTCGTCTGCAAATGTTACATTCCTGTCAAGGATTAACGCGCCACTAGCAGTAACGACTCCTGCAAATGTTGCATCCCCGCCTACAACGGTTAAATCAGCACCTGTAACAGAGCTGAACGTTGATGAAAATGTTGCCCCCTGATGAAGCGTAATCTTAGCGTCAGCATGGTTAGCCGCAACAGCCCCTGAAAATATTGCACTTCCTGCAACATCTATCGCCTTAGTTGCAGTTAAAGCTGCAAATGATGCATTACCAGCAATATCTACAGTACCAGAAGAAGAAAGAGCTCCTGCAAAGGATCCGTTCCCTGTAACATTTATGTTACCAGAAGCAGTAACGGCACTTGAAAATGTTGCATTTCCCGTCACATCAATGTCACCAGCGGCAGAAGTAACGGCTCCTACAAATGTTGCAGCCCCCCCTGTAACAGTTAAATCAGCACCTGCAACAGAGCTGAACGTTGATGAAAATGTTGCTCCCTGGTTAAGTGTAATCTTTGCGTCAGCATGGTTAGCTGCAACAGCTCCTGAAAATGTTGCGCTTCCTGCAACATCTACCGCATTAGTTGCAGTTAAAGCTGCAAATGATGCGTTTCCAGCAATATCTACAGCACCAGAAGATGTAAGAAGCCCTGAAAATGTTGCATTCCCACCAACATCTACAGCACCAGAAGATGTAACAGCCGCTCCAAATATTGCATTTCTTGTCACATCTATGTTACCCGCAGCAGACGTAACGACTCCTGCAAATGTTACATCCCTACCGACGCTTAAATTAGCGCCTGTAACAGAGGCGAAAGTTGATGAAAATGTTGC
Source organism: Candidatus Paracaedibacteraceae bacterium UBA6184 (assembly GCA_002422845.1). GTDB lineage: Bacteria > Pseudomonadota > Alphaproteobacteria > UBA6184 > UBA6184 > Bodonicaedibacter. The sequence continues at coordinate 22,157 of DITM01000016.1, read as the reverse complement.
ATCTCTTCCAACTGTAAAATCAGCAGCAGCGGCAGCAGAAACAGCACCTGCAAATGTTGCATCTCCAGCTGTAACAGTTAGCGCAGCATTTGCAGTAAGAGCGTTAAGCGATGCATCTCCAGCTGTAACTACTAATGGAGCAAGCGCAGCAACCGTTGTCAATCCAGCCACTGAAAGATCTCCAGTCGTAACAGTCACACCAGCACCAGCTGTTGTGAACGCCGCACCCAAAACCATATCTCCGCCAACAGTAGTCGTTCCGTCCGCACCAGATCCAGGCACAGAAGTAAAGGCTTTACTTGTTGCAAAACTTCCTGTCACTACAAATGCGCGGGCAGCAGTTGTCATTCCAGATAGGTTCAATGTCACATCTCCAATAACATTACCATTAATAGTAAAGTTCGTATTTGCCGCAGCAAATGTTCCAGAACCCGACACACCCCCACATGCGGTCCAAGTGCCTGGGGTTAAGGTTTTGCCCTCATGAATATCAATGTAACCACCAAAACCAGCTGCAACCCCTGTTAACGTAAGTGAATCAAGGACATATATTGTGGTACCCAGCATTGCTGACATATTCGGCAATGTAGTATTTTGTGTTAAATAAATTTTTACATCCGTAGCTGCCGCGTTGATTGGGCTGCTTACAACTGCACCTGACAAATCAAACGCACCTAAACCCGAGTTTTTAATCAAATACAGGGATGCATTACTGTTCAGCACCAAAGGATCATTAAATACAAAACTTGTAGAAACGCTTGGAGCCAAATAAAACATTATAGTTCCGCCACTGTCAACAGTCACACCACCACCAGCACCTGCATAAGTCACTGTCACCGCACCCTGAGCTCTGTATACGCCATAACCGCCTGCCCCTATAGAAATATTGGCCGCTGCTTGGTCAGCGTCAAGAGCATCTACTAGCTCTGCTGCCCAACTTTGCGATCCAACCATCAATGTTGCAACTGCAGCAGTCGTCTTCAATAACATTTTTAATTTGTTAGTCATTTCTTATTCCTTTTTGTTGTATTACTTCTATATGTTACAACTTGATTGGTTAAAAAATTGCTAATTTGTAAAGTTTTTTTAAAAATATTTTTCACTTGTGAAAATATTTCCGAAAATGCTGGGATTTTTTGCGGTGCGGAAGACAGTAACTTGACAATTTAAATAATCGAAGAAGAATTAAGACCGTTTTTGACCGTTAATTTGCGTACCTTTGTTCGATACTAAAGCGCGACAACTTCATCAATAACGCCAGGGAATGGACGGACTTCTCGTGTTAATCGCACAGCATCTTTTTGTCTTAAAATCTCTAATTCATATCGATGCTGTAACGTTAACCAAAATTCTGGGGACATTTGAAAATATAGACCTAGTCTAAAAGCTGTTTCAGGGGTTATCATCCGTTTCCCGCGGCAAATCTCATTGATACGTCGCAATGGAATGTTCACATCTTTTGACAGCATTATTTGAGTAATACCCAACGGAATTAGAAATTTTTCTAACAATATTTCCCCTGGATGTTTTGAGGATATATACGTTGTCATCTCAGTCTCCTGATTAATAGGCCGAAAATTAAACGAATTGATATTTAAAGGTATATCCCCCTGCACTCAGCAAATCAAATAAAAATACGTTTATGTTGACACTGTCAATTTATACAGTAGGCTGTATTACGATTTGATCATTCTGAATACGCAAAACGGTGTTTCCGTCTAGCAATTCTTGCGCATGTTTCCAAAACATATCATACCGCCACCCCTTAGCTGTATGCGCTGGACGTGCGGAAGGCTCTTCAGCCGACAACCACAGGACAAGGTCTTCTTTATCTGCGATTAACTTGGGATTGACATCCAGTTGATCAGCTATCATTTTCAGCAATAATTTCAACATTTCCAGAATGTTTTGTTTAGATTTTGATAGAACGGGCAATCCTTCCAGAGCTGGTAATTCATCTTCTGGAATCTCCGCCACCGTTTGGATAATAGCAAACACCTCATCGCGAAGAAGCATATCATCCCAAGGAAAGTGGGGAATTTTGCGCAACTGTTCTGGGGTTGTTGGTTTGCGGATAACGATATCCAAAATCACCTCATCCTTTAACAACCATGAGCGCGGCGTATCTGTCTTTTGAACCGTTGTTTCTCGCCATTCAGTTAATGCCTTTAACACCGCTAAATGTCGGGCCGTGGGGTGACTAAGACTTAATCTACGCCAGGCCTCTGATGGGGGAACGATTAGAAAGCTAGCAGTTTCTAAAGAGACCACCTCTTCCTTCATCCAATCCAAGCGCCCTTTTTGAGCAAGCTTTTTAACCATCTGCTCATATAAGGGTCTCAGATATAATACGTCGTTGACAGCATAAGATTTCTGCTCTTCTTTCAATGGGCGCTGCGTCCAATTGGTGTGGCGTGATGATTTATCCAATGAGACCTTTAATAGCTTATATACCAATGACTCAAAGCCAGCGGATTCCCCATATCCAGTAAGCATCGCAGCGATTTGTGTATCAAAAATTGAGATAGCTACCTGCCCCTGCATTAGGTGGCAAAATATTTCAAGATCCTGACGCCCCGAATGAAACACCTTAAGCATATTCTCATTAGTTAGAATCCTAAAGAAAGGACTTACGTCAGCAATGTTAATTGCATCAATTAAAAAGACATGGTTTTGGGTTGCAACTTGAATCAGACACAGCTGTGGGAAATAAGTATCTTCCCGACGGAACTCTGTATCTATGGCAAGATACGTCGTTTCTTGCTCCATAATTTGAATGGCAGATTCTAAGCTTTCAGGTGAATCAACATAAACAATTTCCATTAGTTTGCACGCTGCCATTCTTGTCCTGATGGAGTATCTTTTATGATCACTCCTTTTGATTTTAAGGTATCTCTAATTTCATCGGCCGCCTTAAAATCTTTTGCTAATTTGGCTGAATGACGCTGATCAAGGTAGTCTTGAATTTCAGATTCACTGATCGCATCGCTTGATAATGCTCCGCGGAACCATTCGTTGGCCGAGTCCGTTAAAAAACCCATAAATCGAGCTGTATTTAACAATGTCGTTTGCAGCTGAACCTTAATCTGCTCATCGATTGCCGTGTTAATACTATGGACAAGCTCATGCAATCTAGCAAACGCTGCGGGTGTATTAAGGTCATCTTGCAAGGCTGTTAACACCTCTGTATCAACACCCTTAAGATCAATCGGCATTGTCCACTTTTCATCTGACAAGGACTCGATTGCAGTATAGAGGCGATTCAACGCTGCGTTGGAAGTTTGAACCAGCTCTGGTGTCCAATCTAATGGCTGGCGATAATGGCTGCTGAGCAAGCCCCAACGTACAACTTGGCCATTCAACGCATGCATTAAGTCCTGGATAACTATAACATTGCCCAAGGATTTTGACATCTTTTGTCCACTCACACTAAGGTGTCCATTATGCATCCATACATTTGCCATGGGCGCATCGTGACATGCAGCACTTTGAGCAATTTCATTTTCATGGTGCGGGAATACCAGATCGATCCCTCCTCCATGAATATCAAAGGTTTCACCTAGATGCTTTGCACTCATCGCAGAACATTCAATGTGCCAACCTGGTCGACCATACCCAAAGGGGCTCTCCCATCCTGGGGTTGGTGCGGTTGATGGCTTCCACAACACGAAGTCTTCGGCATTTTCTTTATAAGGGGCAACCTCAACCCGAGCCCCAGCTAATAATTCATCCTGATTTTTACGCGATAACTGACCATAATCTGCGAACTTATGTACACTATACAACACATGACCTTCGTTTTCATAAGCAAAGCCTTTGTCGATCAATGTTTGAATCATCTGGATAATTTCTGGAATGTGTCCTGTAACTCGCGGTTCAACAGTGGGTGACAACGCTCCCAAATACGCACAGGTTTCATGAAAATATCCTGTGATTTCAGTGGTAATATCCTGAATCGAACGCCCTGTTTCTAAGGCGCGTTGATTGATTTTATCATCAACATCTGTGATGTTGCGAACATAGGTTACATTTGGGTACACGGCTTGTAACAATCGAAATAATAGATCAAATACTACAACAGGGCGGCCATTCCCAATATGGGGTGGTGCATATACCGTGGGACCACATACGTACATTTGAATATGTGCGGGATCCATTGGTAAAAACGCTTCTTTGATGCGAGTGCGAGTATTATATAGCTGTAAATTCATAGATTATTGCGCTCCATCTGATAGGCGTTGACGAACACAATCGCGATTCATTAACGGCAAAAACTGTTTCATTTCTGGACCGTGAGGGCGCCCTGTCAATGCCAAACGCAATGGCATGAATAACTCTTTACCTTTGCGACCTGTCGATTCTTTCAAGGCATTTGTCCAGGTTGACCACGTTTCTTCGTTCCAAGATCCCTCGGGTAATAATGCCAAGGCTTCCGCGATAAAGGACTTATCCTCAACTATAGAGTCTATTGATCCATGACACACAGCCCACCAATAAGTGATTTCTGATAGGTGATCAACGTTACCTCCCACCACCTGCCAGAACTCTGCCGTGACCTCAGGTAAAATCGCTTGTAACCTGGGTGCAATTTCATCAAATGGTAATGAGTGTAAATACTTTGCATTCATTTTGTGCAAGTCTTCAACTGAAAACTTTGGCGCAGAGCGACTAAATTTTGAAAAATCTAGGCTATCTGATAATTCTTTAAGTGAATGCCTGGGCTCCATAGGATCTGAAGTTCCAAGCTTTGCTAACAAGGAATGTATTGCCATAGGCTCAATGCCCTCCTCACGCAACGACCCAATCGATAAACTACCGGTGCGCTTTGAGAAGCCTTCACCCGACGCATCAACTATCAATGAAAAATGTGCGTAATCCATATGGTCGCGCTGAACACCCTCTAACCCTTTTAGTGCGTTTAACAATTGAATTTGAACAGCCGTATTCGTAACGTGATCTTCACCGCGAATAATGTGCGTCACCCCATAATCCATGTCGTCTACAACCGATGGCAAGGTGTATAGTGGCACACCATCTTCACGAATCAATACGGGATCTGATGCAAACAACCCCTGAAACGTCACACGCCCACGGATCATATCATCCCAGCTAGTTTCATCTTCAACCAGCTTAAATCGCCAATGCGGCTTACGACCTTCGGCTTTAAATTTTGCTTTTTCAACATCAGATAAAGCCAATGCTTGACGATTGTAAACAGGAGGTTTTCCCTGAGACAATTGTCGCTTACGCAAAAAATCAAGCTCTTCCTGAGTTTCATAGCAAGGATACAAACGCCCCGCTGCTTTTAAATACTCAGCGGCCTGTGCATACCGATCAAATCGGTGAGATTGATTAAACGTTACATCATGGGTTAAACCTAACCACTGTAAATCTTGTTTAATAGCGGTTTCAAACCGAACTTCGGAACGTTCCAAATCGGTATCATCAATGCGTAACATAAAGCTGCCCTGATGTTTTAACGCAAACAAATAATTTAATAACGCAGCCCGTAAATTCCCTACATGTATAAAGCCCGTGGGACTGGGCGCAAATCGAACGACGACTGACATAAGTGTCCTATTTTACCATTTAAACTGATGGCAGATTAATCCCTTATGCGCAAATTGACAAGAGTAAAGATTTACCTGCGTTGCTCTAGCACAATCAGAGGAGAAATACTCTTAATTATTTCAACAACTGCACTACAGCTAACGACGAGCACTTTGCTTGGGAAAGCACTGCTTGAGCGGGCCGTTGCAAAGTTTTGTTTTTAGTCACATTAGCTGCTTCCACAGCCCTATCTGTACCGCGAACACGAGATTAGCTGACGCTTGATTGTCTAAGGTCGCCCGAGAAGCAAGAACCTTATGTTCCAGTTTGTTTTGTGCAACTTCTAATATAAAGCATAAAATATCAATGACTGTTATTACTTGATCAAAAGCATCTATTTTTATTGAAAAACCAGATCCACCTTCAGTTACTTTTGAAGCTGATGAGTATTAACGAAATACCCCATGGAATATTATTCTCCTATCATTGTTTAATTAAAGAATAGAAGCTTTGTGTCTTGAATTTATTATTGAACACCGGTCAGAATGCCGTATGCACTTTCTATATACTTACTTAGGTTAATCTTTGATTAACAGACGATTTATATAAAAAAACACCGGAGAAAATTCCGGTGTTTTTTTAGAGGGCAGTTGATTAACGAACCAAGCCAGTAATATTAGCCGCTGCTTGGTTTTCTTTAGTGATCATTGCCTGAGCCATCTGTGACTTAATGTCCGCCATTGCTAAGTTAGTTGCTTCTTTAGCAAGATCAGCTTCCGCAAAGACAGAGATCGCTGCATCAAGGTTCTCAGATTTTAATTGGTTCACCGAAATCGTTGATTCCAACCCGACCATGAACGCACCAACGTCTGAGCGTGCAGAAGCTAGTGTTGTAATCGCAGCATCAATCGTTGCCTGAGCACTAACGGCACCAGACTTTGATGAAATATCCAACCCATCTACTGAAAGCGCAGAAGATTGAACATTAGCAGGAGTGAAAGAGGTTAGGTCGGCTGAATCTTCACCCGTCTGAATATCAAGCTGTCCCGCTGATCCATCTAACAAAACCTTTCCAGAATAACGAGTTCGTGCAGCGATGTCGTTAATAGCCGTTGATAGTGTTTGAAGCTCTGTGTTTGCTGCAGTTCTATCGTTATCACCGAATGTGTCAGATGCAGAAGAAACCGCAAGCTCTTTCATACGCAACAACAAATCCTGAATCTGTGACATCGCTCCGTCTGCTATCTGTCCTAGCGCCACACCACGGCTTGCGTTAGATAGCGCAGCAGAAGTAGCTCGAGCAGCAGATTTTAATGATGAAGTTGCAGACAACTCAGCGGCACCTTCTGACGCACGGTTAATCTGCTGACCACTTGCCAATCGGGCAGATGCTTTTTCTTTTGCTGCATCCGCTCGTTTAACTTGGGTCATTGCATTTGATTGAATTCTTTGTGACATTTTTATTATCCTTTCATAGTATCAAATATTACATTACAACTGGTTGCAATTTTTGTGCCAAAATGACAAACATTGTCAAACAGCTTGTATAGTCGCTTTGCAAACAGTTTAAGGATTAGGAAAAATAAGCCGAATAAGCAATTTTTACCCAAACGATAGGCAAAAACTTCTGAATATGATTAATTAGTATAATAAAATGGCTGGGGTGGAAGGATTCGAACCCTCGGAATGGCGGGACCAAAACCCGCTGCCTTACCGCTTGGCTACACCCCAGAAATGATGTATTAGTTATAAACTGCTTTGTTTTTACTGCATTTTAGACTAAAAATCAATCTTTTTTGATTCAAAATCAAAAAAGATTGCATGCAATATATTAACAGATTGCTCCATTTGATTTAATGGAACCAATACTGATAACCGAATATCGTCTATCCAATGATATAAAACATGGATGTTTTGAGCCTTAAGCTGAGGCAAGGATTGGTCAGACTGCCCTGAAAATGCACCACCTACTACTGATATCTTTGCACACCGATTGCTAGATTCAGATAATTCAAAAGAGTCAAGCACACTTTTTATCAAAACATCATCACTATGTTCTGCACAAAATTGTAAGACTCTCTCTGTTTGAATCACCATGTCTAACGGAACATCTAAATCATTCAAAGCGCTAATAACGTTGGCTCCTATCTCTAGATCGATAACTGGCACTTTATATAGAACATTATTATGTGTATGGGAAATTCCACCGATTCTAGATTCAGCAGCTTCACTCACCAACGCTGTAAACTTATCAGAGCCAAAACTTGAAAGTATGCGCAACGGCATATTACTCTGCATACCAAACTCCACAGCACGGGGATGAATTACTTTTGTTCCTAAAGCAGCCATATGAAATGCGACTGAATAAGGAATATTTGAAATAAACTGAGCATTAACAACAACCCGTGGATCTGCCGTATACATGCCATCAATATCTGTATAAATGTCACACTGCCTAGCCTTTAATGCTGCCGCTATTGCAACGGCAGAGGTGTCAGAACCACCTCGCCCTAATGTAGTCAGCCGCTGATCATCTCCCATGCCTTGAAACCCAGTGATGACGGGAACTATTCCATTTTGCAATAATTGATGTAAATAGGTGGGATCAATGTCAAGAATTCTGGCTTTAGAGTGTAATCCATTCGTTCGTATAGGCACTTGCCACCCTGCCATGGGCATTGCGTTAACACCTTTTTCGGCTAATGCCAATGCCAACATACCACAGCTCACGTTTTCACCAGTGGATATAACAAAGTCATAGGCTGGGGTGCCCACAGCGTTATTAAACTGCTGCGCGGATTTTACCAGGTGGTTGGTAGTGCCTGCCATAGCACTAGCAACAACGACGACACGATGACCTGCGTTACGTTCTGCAATAATTAAGTCTGCGACGTGACGCATACGTTCAACGCTGCCAACAGAAGTTCCACCATATTTTTGTACAATGATCGACATAAATGCTAAAGTATGCTTAAACTGATATTGACTGGACTTTACCATGAATACATCCATAGAAACAACGAAAGAAACGCAAATATTCTCTCAACTTGCCAACACGTGGTGGGATGAACAGGGACCCTTTAAGGCCTTACACGAGATGAACCCCATTCGTTTACAGTATATATTGTCACACATTCGCAATCATTTTAATGACAGCAAGAATATTACTGACATTAAAATATTAGATATTGGGTGTGGCGGGGGTCTTGTGTGTGAGCCTCTTTCTAGACTTGGATATACAGTCACTGGCATTGATCAATCCTCCGAAGCCATTGAAGTTGCTCGTCAGCATGCTGCTGAACAAGGGCTAAACATTCGCTATCATTGTAAAGATATTCAGGAACTTGATGAGCACTACAATATCATCACGCTATTAGAAGTATTAGAGCATGTTGAACAGCCAGAACAGCTGTTGAAATCTGCCCTTGATCGCCTAGCTCCCGGAGGGTTGATTTTCTTTTCAACCTTAAACCGTACGGTATTTTCCTATGTCGCAGGCATTTTTCTGGCTGAGAAGGTCTTAAAATGGGCGCCCGAAGGAACCCATCAATGGTCAAAATTTCTGAAACCCTGTGAAATTATTATCCCCCTGCAGGGTTTTGGAATAATCCCCCTAGACGTCACCGGCATCAGCTGGTCAGTGTTAAATCGCACATGGAAGCTAACCTCAAAACTGGAAGGTAATTATATCGGTGTGGGCGTTAAGAAATAAGAACTGCGTTTTTAAATGATTATGAATCTTCTCCAGCGGATTCATCGGCTAAATTCTCTACATTATTAGCATGTGCGCTCCTCAACAAAAATCGCATTCAACATTTTGTTTTCACGATTGGCAAAAAATGATATGCTTCACTCATATTAATCATGAGGTTTTTTATGGCTCTACATTCAGTTTCTGATTCAACTTTTGAAAAAGAAGTTTTAGGATCTTCTACACCTGTATTGGTGGACTTTTGGGCATCTTGGTGTGGCCCTTGTCAATATATCGCACCTAAACTAGAAGAACTTGCTAAAGATGTGACTGGAAAAGTTAATATCGTAAAGCTGGACGTAGATGACAACCCAGAAACCCCAACAATATATCAAGTGCGCAGCATTCCAACATTAATGCTATTTAAAGATGGTAAAATTATTGGATCGATTAGCGGAGGGCACCATACAAAAGCAGCCCTTGCAGATTGGTTAAATGAACAATTAGCGTAAATTAGGTCTTTATGTATAGCAAAACAACTCATGGTATTAAAGTTACGGCAAAACCTGAATATCTGAAGAAAGACTCTTCTCCAGATGAGGGTAAATTCTTGTGGCTATATACAATTACAATTGAGAACCTTAACACACACTCTGTACAGTTACTGCGTCGAAAGTGGTTAATTACGGATGAGCAAGGCATGTCGTTTGTTATTGAGGGGGATGGTGTCATTGGCGAACAACCCATTATTAAACCTGGCGAAGGCTATAAATATCTCAGCGGCACCCCACTATCTACCCCATCTGGAATGATGATGGGGACTTATTTTTTAGTTAATGATAGCGGAGAAATGCTTGAGGTAGATATTCCTCCATTCTCCCTAGATAGTCCTTATCACACAAAAATGCTGAACTGATGTTTTCAGGGCTGTTACATATCATAGGTTATTTGCTAACACTAATCGGCGGCATGACCTTATGTATGTCAGCGATATCTTATTTTATCATTGGTGAAATCACCCAATGGATTCCATTCTTTATGTCTTCTGCACTTTCCTTGTTTATCGGAATTGGATTTATTTTAGGATTTAACTCTGCAGAACTAAACAATCTGCGAACTCGAGAAATATTTCTATTAACCTTTTTAGCATGGTTACTTACGTCAATATTTGCAAGCCTTCCCTTTATATTTTCTAACTTAAATCTATCCTTTACAGATGCTTTATTTGAAACTGCGTCGGCCATTACAACCACGGGGGCTACTATCTTAACAAACCTGGACACGTATCCAAAAACTATATTGTTGTGGAGAGCTTTATTACAGTGGTTTGGAGGCATTGGCATTGTTATCATGGCAATGACGGTATTACCCACTTTAAAAGTCGGAGGCATGCAGTTATTTCAAAGTGAGTTTTCGGATCGATCCGATAAAATTTTACCCCAAGTATCCCAACTGGCTAGAGCTATTTTGCAGATCTATTTAGGCTTAACCCTTCTATGCATCTTGATGCTCTGGTGGGTTGGAATGATGCCCTTTGATGCGATATGCCACGGGTGTGCAACCATATCCACAGGCGGATTATCCAATTACGATAGCTCGGTCGCTCATTTTAAACTTCCCGCAGCTGAATGGATTATGATTGTATTTATGTTAATGGGCAGTTTACCCTTAATTACATTCGTAAAGCTTCTGCACAAAAAATATGCTGCTTTGGTTGATTCTCAAATCATTACTTTTTTAATCACGGTGGCCATCGTTATAACAACCGTATGGTTGTGGATTATGGGACATGATTTTGCTGACACATGGGGTACTGGACTTAGAAATGCGACCTTTACCATCGTCAGCATTATCACCACCACTGGATTTACAACAGTCAATTATGGCCTTTGGGGTAGCTTTGCTGCACAAATTATCTTGATGATCAGCATCGTCGGCGCATGCACTGGATCAACTTCAGGCGGCATTAAATTTTTCCGTTTTGAAATTTTATTTCGTATTGCGAACGCTCAAATTAAAACACTTAGAACTCCTCATGGAATTTTCTACCCAACTTACCACGGGAAAGTTATCGACAATAAGATTACGTCATCCGTCATTACGTTTTTAGTTATGTGGTTGCTAACGATTGCAGTAATTATCTTGATTGGGTCAGCCTCTGGCTTAGATTCCATCACCGCAATATCTGGAGCTATAGCCACGACCTCCAATGTGGGGGCAGCAATAGGAGATATCATAGGCCCCACAGGTTCATATGCGACATTACCTATCGGAGTTAAATGGTCATATATCGCAGGTATGATATTGGGGCGCCTGGAATTTGTGACTATTTTAGCCTTGGCTTCCAGATCATTTTGGAGAAACTAGCTTGCACACTCCTCAATCCATTTTGAAAAGCATACTACAGATTTCACCATTCCCAGGCTGGAATGTAAACACCCTATACTCAGCTTTGTCCGACACCCTTACAAGGTTAGAATTTGATTTACTGTTTCCAGCCGGTGCCGAAAGTTTAATTTCCGAATATCAATCGTATCTTTTGAACTTGTTATCCGAATCAATAGCAACCCTACCCGCTGACCTGGGCGTTACAGCAAAAATACGATGGATGGTTCGCACACACTTTGAACACATTATAGCCCACAGTGAGGCAGAACATGCGACGATAGCAGAACTGTATCATCCATCTATCGCCCTATGCGCACCAGCCTATGTCGGACGGTTGACAGAAGTTATCTGGAGATTCGCAGGTGATACATCCATCGATATGAACTATTACACAAAGCGAATCAGCTTGGGAGCTGTGTATGTTGCAACATTAATATATTGGCACACATCAAATGCACCCATCGAAAATGTGATGCAATTCTTTGATAATCGATTGAATAATTTGAAATCAATCACGTCAAAATTAAAGCAACCACTCACAACTCCAGAAAATATTATGAAAAATATTCGTTTGTTGAAAGCCATTTTTTGGGACAAATAATAAAACCCGCCGGAGCGGGGTTTATAAATAAAACAAAGACACTCCTTAGCCAAGAGGAGATGCAGCTCCATAATCCCAGCCTGCTACATTTTGGCCTTTTTTAGTACCATCCTGCACAAACTCTGCAACTTCATTTTTCCGCTTGCTAAAGCGTACTTCAACACACATAATTCCATCCACATCGTTACCACGATAAGGTATTGTTAAGTCAGGTTGAACTCGGGTAATCATCACATTTTCAAATGTCAGTGTTGATTTTACTTGATTGGCGCCGTTTGCGTTAATCAACTTTAACACTACCATCTTTTTAAAGGGCTTACCTTCGTTCATATGTTGTTCAATTGTTGGATCATACGTTCCAGATTTAATCCAAATTTTTACTGGTGATGCTTTCACCTCAGCTCGAGAATCCAACGTACCCGACACATCACCTGAAACTTCACGTGAGGTTTCATGCTCGATTTTGAATAATATACCATATTTTTCAAATCCTTTTACGGATGAGCTGAACAGCCCATCTAAGTCCACCAGACTATCTGGTGTTTTAATTGTTTCTGCCATATTGTGCTCCTATTTTTTTAGCCCGCTGCTTTTGGCAGATTTGCCACAAGGCGGATTGATGCTGTAAATTCTTCTAATTGAAAGTGTGGACGTAAATAAATAATCGCACGATAAGATCCTGGCTTTCCTGGAACATCTTCTACATCTACACGAGCTTCACGCAACGGATATTGCGCTTTAATTGCTTGAGGAGCCCCGTCGTTTAACAAGACATAATTCGCAATCCAATTATTTAGATAGATCGAAACTTCATTCTTTGTCATAAAGCTACCAATCTTATCGCGCATAATTGATTTCACATAATGCGCAAAACGAGACGATGCCAAAATATATGGTAATCGTGCTGATAAATTTGCATTTGCTGTTGCATCTGCAAGATTGTATACTTTGGGTTCTTGTGATGTTTGACCACCAAAGAACGCCGCATAATCTGTACCCTTACAATGACACAGTGCGATAAAGCCCAAATCAGATAATTCTTTTTCACGACGATCTGTAATGGTAACCTCAGTTGGACACTTTAACAGAATGTCTCCATCTGCACTTTTAAATGTATATGCTGGCAATGCTTCAACTAATCCACCACCTTCTACACCACGAATAGCTGCTGTCCAACCATACGTTGCGAATGCATGCGTAATACGTTGAGCCAAAGCATAGGAAGCATTACCCCAACAGAATTTGCTGTTATCAACGCCATCAACTTTTTCAACAAAGTTTAAGCCCTCTACAGGAACAGTCTCAGGGCCATAAGGTAAGCGCATTAATACATGTGGCAATACCAACGTTACATAACGAGAATCTTCCGATTGACGGAAAGAACGCCATGCTGCCATATCTGAACTTTCAAATAGTTTTGCAATATCTCGTGGCGTTGACAAGCTTTCAAACGTTTCCATGTGGAATAGTTTTGGATCAGCTGCCGCAATAAATGGTGCGTGTGCTGCTGCTGCGACACCAGATATTTTACGAAGCAATTCTTGATCTTGAGGTAAGCGACTAAATTCATAATCACCCATTAAGCATGAATAAGGATGTCCACCAAAAGTACCATACTCTTCTTCATAGATTTTTTTGAAGAGTGAACTTTGGTCGAATTCTAAGGCCTTTTCCAAATCTTCTAATAATTCTTTCTTTGTTGCATTTAACAAACGTAGTTTTAATCGTGAACCACATTCTGTATTTGTAACTAAGAAGTGTAACCCACGCCAAGATGCTTCCAATTTTTGGAAGTCTGGGTGATGCAACACTTCATTCACTTGACCTGAAACAACATCGTCAATTTCTTGAATGCGCTTGTGAATAAATACGGCAGCATTAGGCAACCCGGCAGCCCCGCCTTTTTCTACCTGCGCTACAAACTCTTTCAGTAATTCAATCGCATGATCTTTTTGGCTATCATCGAACGCCATTTTTGCGTTGATTAAGCACTGATCTACGAGTGATAGATTTTCTTGAGTATCAGCCATTTTGATTATCCTTTATATTATTAGGCCGCAGGAGCAGCCGCAGCTAAATCTGTTTTCATCTGAGCAAGCTTATCTGGACTTGTCATTACATCTTTTAAAATGGCATGAAGCACATCATTACCATCTAACTTTGAAAGTAAGTCTGATAAACGTACGCGAGCATCACAATACTCGGCCAAACCATTCATTTGTTTTGCAATTTGCAAAGGACCAAAATCGTCTATTGTTTTAAAGTTTAAGACCATGCTAACGGTATCTGCTTCTGCAGCACCGGGCATACGACTTGGAACTTTTAGTGCAATTCGTGGCGCAATTGATGCCATAACTTCACCAAATGTATCGGGATCTAGCTCTACAAATTTTCTATCTTTTAGTTTTGGAAGCTCACTAGTACGATTGCCTGCTAGGTCTGCCATAATCCCCATAACAAAGGGAAGCTCTTTCATTTCGACCGCATCACCAATCTCAACGTCATATGTAATATGCACGCGAGGCTTACGAACTCGATCTAATACGTGTTGAATACTATCCATTTTTTTATCCCTTTTACTCATCTTATGCTTTATTAAAGCGCCATAAGATTAAAATTAAGTAAATTTTCCAACGAAAGTATCTTTTTTATTTTTATAGCGCACCGCGCAAAATTTGGGAGCTTGCTCCCAAGATGGATAGTGGCAAATAAACTCTACACATATTAAAGCATTGCGATCTGCAGGAAAAATCCCGTAACCCTGGGTTGCTTGCGGCCGAGAGAGAGATTTTTAGAGCTGCGTTTTTATTTGTGAAAACAGTAATGAACACAAGTGTGTAATAACTAGGTTAAGTATAAAGAAAAAGGAGGGTCAACCCCTCCTTCTTGTTAGAACATACTGGAAACAGCTTTTGATAATCGTTGAATTAATCGAGTCCACCCGAATCGATCGACTTCTGGCTTAGGAGATTTAAAGAGTCCACCCCGCATATTAACGCCAACCATTAATCGAGTTTTTAGATTTTTACCATTTAAGCTAATAATTTCAACATCTGCAATTCCCACACGATCTGCAAATGAACGGAAGGTGTTTTCTTCAATGATTTTGTCATCTACATATGTATCGTTTTTGCGTTGTCCGTATGGAGAATTAAAATATCCAGGATTTTTCTTATCGTATACATTTGTATTACGATGTATCGTTTTTGATCGCAAACGCTCTCCAGCAAGTGCGACCGCAGCAGCTGGATCAACACCTTGCAAAAAGGTGATTTCATCATCTGACGTACCGCCACCAAATTTAATGACATTTACCAGCAGTTTATACGTGGCAGTCCCTGGATCCGCAACCACTGTGTAGCCTTCTGTTTTTAATTGTTGTTCAATCAAAGTCGCCAGCTCAGAAGCATACCCCGTCACATCTTTAATGCGCAAGAAAACGGAACGGCGCCCTTTTGAAACGGGTTCAACTTGTATAACGTTAGAAAACTTTGTATCCACGTCATACACTTGGATTTCGCCACAGCCCGTTACAAATAATGCCCCTATTAAACCTAGACTAAAAAGATATGCTTTATTCATCTTGAACTTTCAAATCATCGGTTAAACCTACTGGATCCGATTTCTCAACAATCGGCTCCACTTTATAGTTCCTACAATGCCCAACAGGGGCAAGAGTCTTTGGGGCTTCAAAAAATAGTTCTGTAATATTATTACACCCCTTTAAAAACAACGCTGCAATTAATGGTAAATATCGTTTATTCATAATTAAACCCCAACCTTAACTAATGTCGAATGACATTATCCCTTTTTTTAGATGACGACTCCGCTGAAATTGTTTCTGCTGGTTTCTTTTCTACGACGATTTCTTTTGCTACGATAGGTTTAGGCTCTTCAACCAAAGCATGTTTGATCACTTGATCAACATGGCTGACAGGAATAATTTCTAAGCCACCCTTAATTGTATCTGGAATTTCTTCCAAATCTTTAACGTTGTCTTCTGGGATTAAAACGGTTTGAATCCCCGAACGTAAAGCGGCTAAGAGCTTTTCTTTTAACCCGCCAATCGGCAAAACACGTCCACGCAAGGTTACCTCACCTGTCATCGCGATATCTTTTCGAATAGGAATCCCTGTAAACGCAGAAACAATCGATACACACATAGTAATCCCCGCAGATGGTCCATCTTTAGGAGTCGCCCCTTCTGGAACGTGCACGTGAATATCTGAGCTTTCAAATCGAGCAATATCAATTCCAAATTCAGCAGCTTTAAACTTAATAAAACTGTGCGCTGCCTGCACCGATTCTTGCATAACGTCGCCCAACTTACCTGTCATAGTTATCTTACCTTTACCAGGAGTAACGATCGCTTCAATCTGTAATATCTCTCCACCGACTTCTGTCCAGGCAAGCCCTGTGGTGACACCGACTTGATCATTCAACTCAAGCTCACCATACTTGAACTTATGAACCCCTAAAAAGTCTTTTAAGTTATCGGCCGTCACAATGACTTTATCGGTCTGTTTTTCTAGAATCATTCGCACGGCTTTACGAGCAATCTTATTCAGATCACGTTGCAAATTACGAACGCCTGATTCCCGAGTGTAATAACGAACAATATCTGTTAAGGCGGAATCTTCTAAAACAAATTCAGATTTTTTAAGACCATTTGATTCAATAGCACGCTTGACGAGGTGCTTTTGAGCGATATCAATCTTTTCAAGCTCTGTATATCCCGATAACCGTATGATTTCCATACGATCAATTAATGGTTGTGGCATGTTTAGAGTATTTGCAGTTGCGATAAACATTACCTTTGATAAATCAAAGTCAACCTCTAGATAATGGTCATTAAAGGTATGGTTCTGTTCGGGATCCAAAACCTCTAATAATGCAGAGGTTGGATCACCTTTCCAATCGGCGCCCAGCTTATCAATTTCGTCCAGCAAAAAGACTGGGTTTGATGAATTGACCTTTTTTAAACTTTGAATAATTCGACCTGGCATCGATCCAATATAGGTTCTGCGATGACCGCGAATTTCAGATTCATCTCTGACTCCTCCTAATGCCGCACGCACAAAATCACGTCCTGCTGCTTTTGCAATAGAGGTCGCTAAAGATGTTTTACCTACACCGGGAGGTCCTACCAAACATAGGATCTGGCCTTTTTGGCTTTTTAAGCGCGACTGCACTGCCAAATGTTCCAGAATACGTTCTTTGACTTTTCCTAATGCTTCATGATCTTCATCTAAAGCTTTTTGAGCTTTGTGTAAATCAATTTTAAGCTTCTTAGGGGCATTCCAAGGTAATGATAACAACCAATCTAAATAGTTGCGAATCACCGAGGCTTCGGAGGACATTGGGCTCATAGCTTTTAATTTTTTAAGCTCGTGCTCTGCCTTTTTTTTAGCTTCGGGCGATAGTTTTACCTTATTGATACGCTTGGTAATTTGAGTGAATTCATCGTCTTCCTCTTCTTCACCAAGCTCTTTGTGAATCGCTTTTAACTGTTCATTCAAATAGTATTCACGTTGGTTTTTTTCCATCTGTCCTTTAACACGATTACGGATTTTATCTTCTAATTGAGATAACGTAATCTCTGCTTCTAATAGGACAAAGAGATGTTCTAAGCGTTTTTGAACATCAAGAATCTCTAATATTTTTTGTTTGTCTGGCAATCGGATGTCTAAATACGTAGCGATGGTATCTGCTAACTGTGCTGCATTTTCAATCGTATCTAGAGTTGCCAATATATCAGATGTAATTTTTTCATTAAATTGAGCATAGCTGTGAAAAGATGCCAAAACAGAGCGTTTAAGCGCCTCCATTTCTGTTGTGTTTTCAACAACTTGAAGCAAAGGTATCCCCTCACCCACATAGCCTGAATCATCGATAAACATATTGGTAATTTTGAAGCGTTCGCCTCCCTCAACCAATACCTTAACGGTACCATCGGGCAGCTTTAGCATTTGTAATACGGTAGCTAAAATACCCGTAGTATAAACATCTGAAAATTTTGGAGAAATAGTCTCCGAGTCTTTTTGTGTCACCAAAATAATTTGGCGTTGATTTTCAAGAGCCTTTTCAATCGCTTTAACAGAGTGATCCCGTCCCACGAACAATGGGATGATCACCTTTGGGAAAACAACAACATCTCTTAAAGGCAATAAAGGCAGTCGCATAATTTCCTGTGCCATGGCAATCTCCTTCGCACTAAGTTATTGGCTGTCCTTTTTTCTTATTTTTTGAATCCGCATATATCAAGTATGGAAGTGCCTGATTTTCGATTACTTCTTTGTTTACCACAACTTCGTTAACATTTTCATAATCGGGCAAATCATACATTGTTTCTAATAATGATTCTTCCAAAATAGATCTTAAACCACGAGCACCTGTTTTGCGCTCAAGCGCTTTTTTAGCAACCGCTTTCAAAGCACCCTCTTCAAAGGTTAGCTTAACATCTTCCATTTGGAACAATGTTTGATATTGTTTTGAAATAGCATTTTTGGGTTCGGTTAAGATTTTAATCAAGGCTTCTTGATCTAAATGACTTAATGTTGCAATAACTGGCAATCGTCCTACAAATTCTGGAATAAGACCAAATTTAATTAAATCTTCAGGTTCCAACTTTGCAAACAATTCACCGATATTTCGTTCATCGGGACTTTTAACTTTTGCACCAAATCCTATAGAAGATTCTTTACCTCGACTGCTGATAATCTTATCTAAGCCTTCAAAAGCTCCACCACAAATAAACAAAATATTGGACGTGTCTACCTGTAAGAACTCTTGTTGAGGATGCTTACGCCCCCCCTGAGGTGGGACAGAAGCAACAGTACCTTCAATAATTTTTAATAGGGCTTGTTGAACACCCTCGCCAGAAACATCACGGGTAATTGATGGGTTTTCTGACTTACGACTTATTTTATCGATTTCATCAATATACACAATTCCACGTTGAGCTCGTTCAACATCATAGTCAGCAGCTTGCAGAAGCTTTACGATAATATTTTCAACATCTTCACCAACATAACCTGCTTCAGTTAATGTTGTCGCATCAGCCATTGTAAACGGAACATCAAGAATGCGCGCTAACGTTTGCGCCATTAATGTTTTACCCGATCCAGTGGGTCCAATTAATAGAATGTTTGATTTTGATAACTCGATATCAGCATGAGCCCCTTTATCAATCTGAGCAATACGCTTATAGTGATTGTATACCGCAACAGCCATGACGCGCTTTGCACGTTCTTGTCCAACGACATAATCATCTAAAATACGTTTGATTTCTGACGGCGTTAAGTCTTCATTCTTTTTGGAAAATAATTTTGATGAAAATTCTTCCCGAATAATATTAGTGCATAAATCTACACACTCGTCACAAATGAATACATTTGGCCCCGCGATAAGTTTTTTTACTTCGCGTTGACCTTTACCACAAAATGAACAATGCAGATCGTTTTTTGTTTCGGGTTTAGTTGGTTTTACCATATTAATTCCAGAATAAATTTTGCTTTATAACTATAAATAAGCACATAATTGCTCAAATTATCAAACAAAAAGTTAATTTGTTAAAAGTTCTATGCTTCGGCAGTAATCGGTCGTTGAAGAATAACATCATCAATTAAACCAAATGTTTTCGCTTGTTGAGCGCTCATAAAATTATCACGCTCTACAGCTTTTTCGATCGTTTCAATTTTTTGCCCAGTGGTTTCGACATAGATTTCATTTAATGTTCTACGCGTACGCAAAATTTCTTCTGCTTGAATTTGAATATCCGTTGCTTGACCGCGAGCACCGCCATGAGGTTGATGAATCATAATACGCGCATTTGGAAGTGCATAGCGCTTACCTTTTGCACCAGCAGTTAACAACAAAGAGCCCATAGAACATGCTTGACCTAAACATACCGTTGCTACATCCGGGCGGATATAACGCATCGTATCCAAAACAGACAATCCAGCCGTGACAACTCCACCAGGAGAGTTAATGTATAAGAAAATGTCTTTTTTAGGATTTTCAGATTCCAAGAATAATAATTGCGCACAAATAAGGTTTGCCATGTGATCTTCGACTTCACCCACGCAAAAAACAATACGTTCTTTTAAAAGGCGTGAATAAATATCAAAGGAGCGCTCCCCACGAGAAGTTTGCTCGATCACCATTGGAACTAATTGATTTATTATTTTATCGTCCATTTAAAAACACCCTTAATTAAAACCTAAATCTATGTATCTACTTTTAAGACGCAGATTTTTCTTTTTCTGGCATGTCAGATGATAAAACATCATCATAGAATTTGTCTAAATCTTTCAGAGAAACTTTCTTCTCAGTTAGATTGATTTCTGACAACAACACATCAACTACTTTCTCTTCAAACAATGGGGCTTGAATACTGTTTAACGCGGCTGGGTTTTGCTTAATATAATCCACGAGCTTTTTAGCGTCTGTGCCAGTTTGTGCAGAAATTCTGTACACCTCTTGGC
Organism: Candidatus Paracaedibacteraceae bacterium UBA6184; assembly: GCA_002422845.1. Classification (GTDB taxonomy): domain Bacteria; phylum Pseudomonadota; class Alphaproteobacteria; order UBA6184; family UBA6184; genus Bodonicaedibacter. Next base: position 1,441 of record DITM01000016.1, on the reverse strand, counting down.
TAAGTTCTTGGTTTGAAACTGTAACGTTTTTGCTGTTGCCAATATCAGACAATAACAACCCTAAACGCACGCGACGATTAGCAATTTCCATATACTCTTTACGCAATGCTTCGTCACTAGTTTCTTTCTTTTCAGTTTCAGTCAATTCAGACTTTACTTGACGAAGAATGCTTTCAAGTTCTGCTTCAACCATAGAAAATGGGACTTCAAAACTTGCTTGTAAATCAATATGATCTAATAACTCACGCTTCAAACATGCCCGTGATTTAGCTTCCGCGCTGCCAAGCATGCTTTTTAATGTATGTTCTTTTAGCGCTGAGAAATTTTCAAAGCCTAACTCTTTTGAAAAGTCGTCATCAAATTTTACCGTTGTTTTTTCAAGAACAGCTAAAACCGTAATGATGCATTCCACATTCTTCTTTTTGCCTTTTTCTTCGATGGGATCAAAGGCGATCTTTTTTTCATCGCCAGCAACTGCACCAATCAAAGCAGACACTATCTTGTCATCCTTTTGCGCTTCAATCAATTCGATGCGCGCACCCTTTGTTGGTTTTTGAGGCTTGCCTTCAATGTTAAAGACGACATCTGCACGAACAGCATTGCCTATTGCAGCTTGTGCCTTAGCATCTGCATCTTTATACATTGGAAAATCTTTGAATTGGTCTTCGATCAATGCTTGAACATCTTTATCGGAAACATCCGGAACTAATTTTTCTGATTTAAAGTTTTTCAGATCCAATTTGGGTAATTCTGGCATCACGTCCACAGACAGTGTGTATTCAATTTCTGTCGTTTCGTTTTCTAATTTAGATACAGAAATTTTAGGCGCTGCTAGCGCTTTAATTTTTTCCTGATCTAAAGCTTGACGTTGTGTTTTGTCAATCAGTGATTCAGCAGCTTCTTGAAAAGCTCGGTATCCATAACGCGCCTTCACATGTTGAGCTGGCACTTTACCTTTTCTAAAGCCTGGCATCGAAAAATTCTTTGCATAGGCTGCAAGCTTTGACTCAAATACGGGTTGAATATCGCTGACTGGAATTACAACCTTAAATTCTTTGCTTAAACCTTCTGACTTTATTGTGCTTAATTTCATGTGCTTACCTGTTTATTTTTCAGTGTTTTATTGACGTTACAGATTACAATCTTGCTGATTGGTGCGGGCGAAGGGACTTGAACCCCCACAGCTTGCGCCGCTAGAACCTAAATCTAGTGTGTCTACCAATTTCACCACGCCCGCAAGTGTGATCCCTTTTGTTTTATAAGATTTTTGAACAAATTTCAACATAAAGATTTTTTTATTCTTACTTTTTTATGTTTACCTGGCGGATAGACCGCATAAGCGTGATTTAATCTGCGTCTTGGATTATAGCCAAAAATGATTTTCGAGGGAGTAGTTCACGCCCCCAGTGATTGAGACTCAGTCTAGCAACTTGCCCTTGAG
>DITM01000042.1 GCA_002422845.1 Candidatus Paracaedibacteraceae bacterium UBA6184 | reverse complement strand
AAAAGTAAAACACTTTAACAACGACTAAAACTCAAAGGAACAAAACACCACTTACACACGAAACCATCTCAAATTCATTTTCAAACCTTACCCCTCCTGAGCCCGAAATGGGTCAAAATTCCCCCTCATATCTCCCACGCCCGTATTGGGTTCAAAACACTTTCCCCTCGTATTCTTAATAATACGTCTCAAATTCACATCGGATCTAATCCAATGTGGTTCAAAACACACTTTCCACAGATTCACTCGTATTCTTAATAATACGTCTCAACACACATCGGATCCAACCCATCGGATGCAACCCATCGGATGCAACGGCACGTTGCCAGGTTGCCTTTTTTGTTTATTCCCGTATAGTAGTCAGAAACTAACTGGAAAAATACACATGAATGAACATCACCTCCGATATAATTTAGCCGTTGCGTATCAAGCGTTGGCCAAACTTGGGTTAGATGATTTAACGTATACGCACCTATCAGCCAGACGTCCCGGTGAAGATGCATACTATATTTACCCCTTCGGATTATTGTTTGAAGAGGTCACTCCAGACAACCTTATTAAGGTTTCTTTAGATGGACAGATACTAGACGGATATGAGTTTCAGTACAATAAAACTGGTTATGTCATTCACGGAAGTATGTATCGCAATCGTCCTGATATCAATGCTATTTTTCACCTTCACACACCTGAAATTGTTGCAGTTTCTGCCATGAAAGAAGGCTTGTGTCCCATTAGCCAATGGGCGCTTCATTTTTATAATAAGGTTGCTTACCATGACTATAATTCGTTGGCGCTATCTGCAACAGAACACGAAGCAAATTTAGTTCGTGATCTTGGTGATAAATACGTGATGCTATTAAAACATCATGGGTCGATCACTGCTGGTCGGACAATACATGAGGCTTTTTTCTATACTCATCATTTGCAAAAGGCCTGTGAAACTCAATGTCTTGCGATGCAATCAGGGGCGGCGCTCCATCAGATTCCTCATGAAATTTGTGAAAAAACAGTGGGGGATTTACTGTCATTTGAAACAGATTTAGGGTCAAGAGATTGGCAAGCTATTCAACGTTGGGTGGGTATACGACAGCTTGATGAGACTGTTTAGTCGTTTTCCAATGTTGATATTTTCTACTTCTTTAAGTTAATCTAAGAGAGTTAATAAAATGGAGAAAAAAATGAATAATAATACGTATTGGCTTCTTACTATTGCTTTTTTGAATGTTTTTATGTGTGGAACTCCGGTTGCTTCAAATGAAGTTGAAGATGATGGGCATGGAGACTTACATCGCCCGAATAATCAAGTTGTTGTGCCTCAGGATGATGACGGTCATGGTGATGTACATCGGGATCCTGTCGACCACAAATTTCGATCTCATTTGTAATCTTTTACTAAATCGTAATCATTGTATGAGATGTTCGGTCATGAATGTCTCATATAAATTATCATGAAACGGTTGTTAAACCTTTTTCTACCTAATCGATGCGTTATGACGGGTCGCATGGTTCAAGATGCCAGAGGATTGTCTGTAGAAGGCTTTTCTAAGATTCAATTTATTACAGATCCGTATTGTCATAAATGCGGAGCTCCCCTAAAATTCCCCAAAGAAATCTGCAAAGCCTGTATTCACGATCACTTTTTATTTCAACATGCACGCAGTGTTTTTGTGTATGACTATTACAGTAAGAAATTAATTCTGCAATATAAGCACGGCGACCGATTAAGTTTATCGCCAGTGTTAGGTCAATGGATGGCGCAGTATGGTGCCAATGCATTATTGGAAACAGACGTAATGGTTCCAGTTCCCTTGCATCCAAAGCGGTTGCGACAACGAATGTACAACCAAGCCGCTGAATTAACTAAAGCAATCGGAAAAATTACAGATAAACCCTATGTATTGGATGGATTAATCCGTGTGAAACATACTCACTCACAAGGGCATGAAGACCGAGAAAGTCGTTTTGAGAATATGCGAGAAGCCTTTGAGGTTAATCCGACCTTTATCACTAAAATTCAAGGTCAATCCATTATGATTGTGGATGATGTTTTAACGACAGGGGCTACGTTAAATGCCTGTGCCGCAACACTATTACCGTTCGAACCCAAAAAAATCTTGGTGTTAACACTTTCGAAAGTTTTACTCAAGTAAGGTTTTATGTTAGAACTAAAATCGGTTTTTAAAAGGATAAATAATGGTTCGAATAATTTTATCATGCATGATTGGTAATGCATTAGAGTGGTATGCATTTGTTATTTTTGGATTTTTTGCTCCAACAATTAGTCAACTGTTCTTTCCTGGCTCCAGTGAAACCGTAGGGCTAATTAAAGCCTTTGCATTGTTTGGAATGGCATTTATTGCAAGACCGTTGGGTGCTATTGTATTTGGACACATTGGTGATAAATTTAGCCGTAAAAATGCCTTGTTGCTTTCTATTTTTGTAATGGCGATTCCCACGGTATTGATTGGGTGCTTGCCAACTTATGAAAGCGTTGGCGTTTTAGCCCCCATATTGTTAAGTCTCTTATTGGTCGCGCAAGGCTTTGCAATCGGTGGTGAATTTACGGGGTCCATGGTTTTTATGATTGAATCAGCACCATCACATCAACGTGGGTTGATCGGCAGTTGGGCAACGTTCAGTTGCGTGTTTGGAGTCATCTTGGGATCGTTGGTCTCATTGGTTTGTACAACAGTATATAACCCGGAAGAGATCTTGGCGGGAGCATGGCGCATCCCTTTTGTTCTAACATTGGCAGGAACGATGGTTGGAACCTATATTCGAAAAAATGTTGCAGAGCCCAAAACATATTTAGATCACAAGGCTGAACAAAAATCCCATGCATTTCCATTAAAAGAACTGTTTACAGAACACAGCCGCAGCATTATCACCGTTGTTTTGATCGACTTTATCACTGCGATTGGTTTCTTTTTATTGGTGATATTCCTTCCAACATACTTACAAAGCGCACTATATTTAGGCTTAGATGCGGATTATGCGATGAAAATTAATACGTTTAATATGATTGTATTTGCATTGACGACATTAGTTGGCGGAGCTTTGTCAGATCGCTATGGGCGCAAAACAATGTTTATGTATGTTGCAGGTGTATTGTTAATTGGCGGATATCCTATATTTCAGTTATTTAATGTAGCTTGGGAGTTTGGACCCTTGGTGGCTCAGTTTATCTTGGCCGTTCATATTGGGTTGTTCTTTGGCGTTATCCCCGCAGGATTATCTGAGATTTTTCCAAGCCATCTGCGTTTTACAGGATTGTCAGTATCTCATAATATCAGCATGGCATTGTTCGGGGGCAGTGCACCGTTATTAGCAACAGGCTTGATTGAGCTAACTCATGATATAGCCGCGCCCGGAATTTTACTAATGGTCGCCGCAGTGTTCTGTCTAATGGGCATGCCCTTGTACGAAGATAAGTACAAAGTAAAAACGATATAGGAGAGGTTTGGATGGAAGATAAGACGTTTGAAGCTAACACATAGAGCTCAGTAATCGGCGTTACGTTAGCTAAAAGATGCGACTTGATTGGAAAAGCGCATTTTAACAAACTAACAAATATGCTCATTCCAACTCCGCACGTTCAAGGAAAAGGAATTCGTGGTAAGGTACGTCCCGCAGAGCCCTATGAAATACCCAAAAGAGCTGCTAAATGGAGCGAAGAATGAAAATAGAGCATATTGAAGGATTAAAAATAAGGGGCTGTACCAGATAAC
>DITM01000103.1 GCA_002422845.1 Candidatus Paracaedibacteraceae bacterium UBA6184 | reverse complement strand
AGGAATGTGAGTGGCGTTTTAATACACCAACTGCAAAAGCTCAATTAGCCCACTTAAATCAATGGCTTAAGGGCTGTTTGTAAACCGTTATCTGGTACAGCCCCTTAATATATAAGAACAAAAAGGAGCCCACATGAAACTCTTAAATTCATTATTATTCGCTGCATTCTGCCTGCTATCTGCTGTAAACGCTGCAGAACCAGTGGTTCCTGCAATCTCAGAACACACAGCCGAAACCGCCAACGCTTCAGTCGAAAAAAGCCGTAATGATAATACAAAAGCAGAAACACACGTTGAACGAATGAATAATCTAAAATTGTTGAAAGTTGCCTCAACACTGTGCGCAGCAATATGGGGTACGCAGATATTCACGTGTTATTCAGAATGTGGTCAGAGTGAGTTTCTAAACCAGGGAGCGGGCATTATAGCGACTGGAACATTTGACTTAGCATTAAAGTATTTTAAGCTCAATTGGTTAACTCCAGAACTAACTATATCAAACATACCACCCTATGTAGCGCTTGTCATTGTTACAGCACTATCCATTGTTGTGAATGCGTATGATCTTCGTTGTGTTGTTATGCCAATCGCTACATTTACCACAGGATTGTGGTTCAGTTTGCTCCTTGACTTCCTTAAACAAACCAATGAAAGATCTATTACTACGCAACAGTTGCAGCAACGATAACAAAATATTGATGCATAATTTAGAGTAAGAACACCCAAAAATATAAAATGTCCGGCGTTTAGTTAACGGGGCTTTGATTCAATGCGCATTCCAACATTTATGCGGCTCAAGCACATCGCATTGCGATGTGTAGCGGCAACTGCCGCTTGGCGCGTAAAGCGCCCTTGAGCCGCGAACTGCAGACTACTCAATCTAACATATCGGATGCAACGGCACGTTGCCAGGTTACTTATTTTTTCAGAAACTTCTCAATCAATTGCGCGGCATAATTTACCATAGGGATTATACGCCCATAATTCTGTCGGGCAGGGCCTAAAACCCCAATCGCACCAACAACATCATGTTGTGAGTTTTTATAAGGGGCTACAATCATTGAACATCCCGACAAATGAAACAAAGGGCTATTTGCGCCCATAAACACTTGAACCCCCTCGCCTTGCTTTGCTGAATCTAACAACTCCAAAATACCCGCTTTTGTTTCCAGGCTTTCAAACAGCCGTTGAATATGGGATACATCATCAGCCGTGCGTGCCACATTCAATAAATTCGATTGTCCCTTGACAATCAATGTAGGCAAACTTTCCGAGGCTCCCCACGTCGCAAGACCTTTTTCCACCACATGTGTTGCTATCGCATGCAGCTGATCTTTCTCAAACTCTAATTCTTTTGTGATCAACGCCTTTGCTTCATCCAACGTTTTCCCAATCAATTTGGCCGACAGATAATTGCCTGCTTCTACTAAATGAGCCGGCGTCATATCATTTGGAATAGCCATAATCCGATTTTCAATCATTCCTTCATTGGATACCATCACAACCAATGCTTGACCTTGAGACAAGTAAATAAACTCAACATGCTTTAAAGGAGAATTATACGTCGGAGCCGTCACAATCCCCGTACACTGAGATAACCCAGTTAGGGTTGTAATTGCCTCGTTCAACACCTCGTCAAAGGAACTGTTCTGAAAATTCAGTTTGGCTTCTAAAATCTGCTTATCAATATCGCTAATAGGGCCGATATCCAACAAGCCTTGTACATACAGCTTTAACCCCTGCTCTGTAGGCAACCGCCCCGCAGACGTATGGGGAGAATACAAAAGCCCCACTTTTTCCAAATGCGCCATAATGTTTCGGATCGTTGCAGGCGATAAACTTTCAGACAAACGCCGAGACAATGTCGATGACCCCACGGGCTCGCCACTTTCCATATAGCTATCTACGATTAACTGAAAAATACGCTGTGAACGACGATCTAAAAATTCTTCCATCTGCAAAAAAATCCTACTTCTGTGTGCTTAATTATAGCAATAACCCTGAAATTTAAACACTATTATTTACGGTAAGGATCAGCTCAGCCAATAGCGCATTAATTTTATGCCTATAAAAAAGGCTCCTAAACTAAAGATTAAACTTGCAACGATGTAACATCCCAACTCTAAAAATAAGTCTTTTTCGTACAGTCGTCCAATATCAATGGCAAAGGCTGAAAATGTGGTAAACCCACCCAAAACCCCTGATATCACAAAATCATTCAATCGATCATTGGGATATTTTACAGACAGCACCGTGATGCAAACACCCGCTAAGAAACATCCCAATACATTTACGATGAATATTTTAAAGGGTATATTCAAAACTGCGGTTGGCAACAGATACGTTAATCCAACCCGTATCATTGCCCCAACGGCACCCCCTACCCCAATGATCAGAATGTTCATTCGACTGTTTGCTCAGATTCCATCGCCGCTTTTCGCAGAGCTCTATACGCTTCTATTGGCATGATTTTTGCAGGATCAGTAATTCGATCCGTATATAATATGCCGTGCAAATGATCAATTTCATGCTGAATAATCCGAGCCAAAAATCCTTTGGCAACTCCTTCAACCAAGCTTCCATTAATGTCATAGGCTCGATATTGAATCGTATTAAATCGATTTACCATACCCGCAACATCAGCGATTGAAAAACACCCCTCGTAATCCTCATGCATGCCATCTTCTTCAACTCCTTCAAATTCAGGATTAATCCAAAGTGTTTTAGGCATCCCCTGAACAAAATCTGGACGAAATTTTTTCATATTCGGATCATCCGGCGTTGCAAACACAATCACTTGTTTTGAAATTCCAATTTGAGGTGCCGCAAGCCCCGCACAATTATTTTCACCATCAAACTGCTGCTCCAACGTTTGAACATCTTTCAAATCTTCTTCCGATAAAGGGAACCTAATTTCCACCGCCCGATTGAAATAAATATCAGGTCTCTCTTTTGTCATATCAAACACAATATATGGTTTTGGAACAAAGTCTGTTGGCAACGCCTCATAGGAAATAGCCGTCATTAATATCTCTCCTTATTATATAAAAATCTTATTTCATCAATTCACTTTTATCAGCTGCGCATACGTCGTCTGAAAAACAACTCAGAAATTGCTATCCAACACAGCAATACTCCAAACACAATCTCTATCCAATACGAACATCGATTGATCATCCATCGATACGGTGTTTCTGGTAATGGTTTATGAAATTCAAGATCCATAGGCTTATTGGACAATGAAACCTCATACGTTCCTAAGGGTGATATATAGCCTGAAAACCCACGGTTCGCGCATCTGACTACTGACACACCTTCTTCAATCGCCCGAAACGCATGCCCCATAAACTGCTGCTCTTTACCATTGTATCCAAACCATGCATCATTCGTAGATATCGTGATCAGATCCGTCGTTTGATTTTGACGAATTGCTCTCCCTGTAAAGGATCCCTCATAACAAATAATCGGATTCACTTTTAATCCATTGGCTAAGACCAACTGATCTTGGTATTCTTCCCCACGACTAAAATCATCCATTGCATGAATCCCAAATGCTTTAGCAATACTCTTCAAAAACGACGGCATAAACTCTCCAAACTGTGCCAAAAATCGCTTCTTGTAAATGTACGTTATATCCTGTTTCTTTGTTAAACCAAACAGTACATTATATGCCTCATTTTTTACAGATCGCATTACTATGCCCGCCAACAACATCGACTCTTTAGGCAGCATATGCTGTAAATACGCCTTAATTTCTGGATAGATAAAGTCATACCCCATGCCATGTTGCAACAACGCAAATTCAATCCCTGTTTCAGGCCACAAAATCACGGCAGGCTCTCGCTCCGATGCAACAGCAGATCCAGCTACCACTTGCTTTAAATGCTCAACTCGCATTTCCATTGACTTGAATTTATCAACTTGCTCAAACGACGTAGGAACCACCCGAATAACGTGATCAGATAATGTTATCGTTGTATAAAACACGCGCCAAACGCCAAACAAAAACACTGATGCCCATAATATGCAGGATATATTTAATGAAATTTTTGAACATCTCATATTGCCCAAACTATAACTGAACAATACAGTCACTAATGACAGACCATAGACACCAAATAAGGCCGCTCCCTGAGCCATATACGGCACGCTAATCCATACTGACCCCACCTGCCCCAGTGGTACAGCTGGAGCATATTCACACCGTAAATATTCCCCGAACACTGTCACAACAGTCAAGAAAAATGGGCGATATCCACCCTCCCGCTTAATAGCGTAATTGCAAAGACCTATCAACATAAAATAAGGTGAAAAAAGTGCTGGAACCCCCACAAATACAAAGGGTTTTATCACTGCATACACATCTCCGAATGTCGTTAACGGGTGAGTAATCCAACTATGGCTATAACTAAAAAATCCATATCCAAACATAAACGAATACATTAAAGATCGTTTCAAAGACTCTTTCGCTGACACCAATGCATAATAATAAAACGCAAATCCACCGATTAAAATAAATGGATAGTTATTCAACGAAAACTGAGTTCCCGATAACACGCCCGACAGAAATAGCCACAAGGGCATTAATTGCGATACATAACGAATAATTTTATCACCTAACATAATTTAAACAATCCTACATTAATTAGTCTAAAAAAAACAAGCTATTCGATACTCTCAGACCTTTAAACATACCCCCACATCAGGGTGCTTCATTCTATAAGCCCCTAAGCAACCTCATTCCCCAAAACACATTTACTTGACTTTTTGACAGCTGTCCCTATATACAATCCATATAGGAGCCCCATTATGAAACACACACGAAATCATTTCAATTTCATTTTCAAACCTTACCCCTCCCACGCCCGTAATGGGTCAAAAATCAATCCATTGGATGCAACGGCACATTACCTAATGGATCCGGGATCATCCCTGGGGAATATTGCGAACAATCAGCGTTTTGATAAACCGAACGTTACAATCCACAATTTGAAACTCAACACCCGACGGATGCTTCACAATTTCATTGCGTGCTGGAATATGACCCGCTAAGAAAAAAATCAATCCACCCAACGTATCAATGTCTTCATCTTTTTTTAAGGTCGGCGTAAACAACGCACCATATCGATCTTCAAATTCTTCTAATGTGACTCGCGCACTCACAAGCACCGATCCATCTTCATTTTCTTTCAGAATATTGTCCGCTAACTCGCGTTCATTTTCTTCCAAGCGACCAATCACTTTTTCAACGATATCTTCAGCTGTAATGATCCCGTCGACACCACCATACTCATCTGCAATTAACGCTATGCGCTGCCCACGCAATCGCATTTTATGCAACACGTCTAATACGGACGTACTGGGCGCAACCACCATGGCTTCTCGCACATGTTCGCGCAATACAAATGTATCGATACTTTCAATGCTTTTGATTAAATCTCGCGCAGCAAAAAATCCAATTAAATTATCTAACGTTGTTCTATATACAGGATAATATGAATGAGGATAATCCGACAAAATCTTGGTGATTTCTGCCACCGGAGACGTCACCTCAATTGCAATAATGTCTGCCCTGGGAACTGCCACATCACTGGCATCCAAGTTTGATACCTCAACCATGTGTGAGGCAATTTCTCGTCGTTCATCCATCGCTAAGGGTTTAACCCCATTCAGTCGAGAGGTTGATTCTTTTTTTGAAAACACATTAGAAATGCGTTGTAATATCGAAGGTTCGTCCGAAGACTGAGATTTGTTCATAATCCTTTATACCATATATGGAGTGTCTGATTCGTAAGGGTTTGGAATATTATATTGGTGCAAAATATCCACCTCTAATGATTCCATTTGCTCTGCATCACTATCCGTTTCATGGTCGTACCCAATTAAGTGCAATGTACTGTGAATAATAAGATGAGCTAAATGATGATGCATTAATTTCTGTTGTTGAATTACTTCAAGTTGAATTGTTTCAATACTTAATACTATATCCCCCAACAAAACACAAGCATCCAAATTTTTCATCGTGGACAGATCGACTTCTTGGGGAAATGACAGAACATTCGTGGGTTTATCCTTACCGCGATAATCCCGATTTAACTCTCTGATCTCTTCATCGTTCGTAAGCACAACACTGACTTCCATAGTTTTTGGAACCTGCCCCACAACATCAGGATGAGACAATGTCGCACGTATATACGTCTGCAAGAACGACTCAATCGACCCATCAACCACTTTTTTCCAACGAGAATCCTCTAAGGAAACTTGAACATCAACAGACAATTCCTTCATATTAGTTCAATCCTTTTCGACGCTGCACTTCTTTATCATAGGCCTTTACTATTTTTGCAATTAATGGATGGCGCACCACGTCTTCACTTGAAAACTCTAAAATGCCAACGCCTTCAATATCTTTCAAGATTTGAGTCGCCTCAAACAATCCAGAACGCATGCCCGTAGGTAAGTCCACTTGACTCATATCACCCGCAACAACCATGCGGCTGCCCTGCCCCAATCGGGTTAATAACATCTTCATTTGAACCGATGTCGTATTTTGGGCTTCATCCACAATAATGAATGACCTCCCCAATGTTCGACCGCGCATAAACGCCAACGGTGCAATCTCAATTTCACCCATCTCCATTTTTTTAACGACTTCTTCTGGGCTCAAGAAATCGTGCAATGCATCATAAATCGGGCGCAAATATGGATCCACTTTTTCTCGCATATCCCCAGGTAAGAAACCCAGTTTTTCCCCCGCTTCAACCGCAGGACGCGATAATATAATCCGCTGAACTTCACCTTCTAATAACTTTGCAACGGCAATGGCAACGGCTAAATACGTTTTGCCCGTTCCAGCAGGTCCCACACCAAACGTCAGCTCGTTCTTTAAGATGGTTTCAATATACTTTTGCTGATTTACCGTTCTGGGTTTTATAACTTTTTTGCGTGTTTTAATTTGCAGCGGTTCAATATCCCCATTGAACGGGGCATGATGCTCTTCTTCATAACGCTCTAAACTCCCAAGCGCCCCATGAACATCGTCTGCTGTAACTTTGAATCCTTTTTTCGCTAAATCATACAGGTGAATAACCACCCGCTCAGCAGCTACTACGTTATCTTTAGCCCCAGAAATAAACAGTGTATTCCCACGATCTGAAATTGAAACATTCAACTTATGCTCAATAATCCGCAGGTGAACATCCTGACCGCCGTAAACTAAGCCAAGCAGCCGATTATCTTCTAATTCGAAACTTAAGGTCTCTTCAAACTCTGCCAATATACTGATCCTTTTTTTTATTATGTGTGATGTATATGCTCTTGGGTTACCATTTTTCCAGCTAAACTAAATTGAGTCGCATCTTCAATACTCACAGTCACTATGTGACCCAACAACCGTTGTGGAGCTTCCAAATGAACCGATTGCAAATAAGGCGATCTACCGATCAATTGACCCGGATGACGTCCTTCTTTTTCAAGCAATACTGTCATTTGTTTACCCACTCTACTCATATTAAAGGCTAGCTGTTGCTCACGCAACAATTCTTGCAAAATCTGTAACCTACTATCTTTTATATCTTCATTTACTTGATATTCTATTAACGCAGCAGGCGTTCCTGGTCGAATACTGTATTTAAATGAATAGGCTTGTACATATCCAATATCCCGCACCAACTGCAGAGTATCCTCAAAATCTTGATCCGTTTCCCCAGGAAATCCAACAATAAAATCTGATGACATTCCAATATTAGGTTGCACGTCTCTTAACTTATCAACAATACGACGATATTCATCCGCTGTATGTTTACGATTCATTGCTTTCAAAATTGCATCCGAACCCGCCTGAACTGGCAAATGGAAATATGGCATTAAATGTGGAATATCCCGATGCGCAGCATACAATTCATCATGCATATCTTTAGGGTGAGACGTCGTATATCGAATGCGCTCAATGCCATCAATCTCAGCAATTGCAAACAGCAATCGCCCCATTGACCATTCTTTTCCATCAGGACCAATACCATGAAATGCCGTAACGTTTTGTCCCAATAATGTAATCTCTTTAACGCCCAAGCTAACTAAGTGTTTCGCTTCTTTAATAATTGCATCAATCGGTCTGGAATACTCCGCCCCTCGGGTATACGGAACCACACAGAATGTACAGAATTTATCGCAACCTTCTTGAATCGACAGAAACGCAGCGCCTTTGTGATCATCTGGGCTTGGCATCGGCAGCAAATCAAACTTTGACTCAACCGGAAAATCAACATCCAATACCGCAGGCTTTCCATTGGCTGCCAATGAACGATACGCCTGGGCAATCATCTCCGGCAACTTATGATATGATTGAGGGCCAAACACCATGTCCACACAGGGCTTCCGACGTGTAATCTCTTCGCCCTCTGCTTGCGCCACACATCCAGCAATCGCCAAAATCATGTATTCATCTTTTGTCGCTTTCGCGTCTTTATAAGGCTCTAACCGCCCAATATCAGAATACAGCTTGTGTTCAGCTTTCTCACGAATGTGACAGGTATTCAATATAATCATGTCCGCATCATCAGGCTTATCCGACAGCTGATACCCCAGTGGTTTTAATACATCAATCATTCTGTCAGAATCATACATATTCATCTGACATCCATAGGTTTTTACGAATAGTTTTTTTGTGGCCGACATTTGGATTCTCTCTTAAAATTGGGTATAGCCATAAATAATGTATATGACATCAGAAATCAAGAGCTGATCCTTTTACCTTGACTTTAATAATTTTTTTATCTAAATGGTTCTTTCATAGTTTCAATACAACAGCAACTTATCCTATAAATCTTTAACTTAGGTTCGGAATTATGAAAACAATATTTTTATACGCTCTATTAATTAGCAATATTTTATTATCACCTCTAATGGCATCAGAATATTCTAAAGAAGAGCTCGAATACCAAATACTAGAAACGCATAAGGATTTCGTTAGACTCTTAACGATGACTTTTCCTTCAACTACCAATCCTTCAACGCTCCCAACAGGTCAAGAAGATCTTTCAATTACAGAAAGTATTTTACTAAGTTTACTCGATGATTATACAATCCTTACCGGCGAACATTTCATTTTACCAACAACACCTACCGTATCGTCTGCACAGGAAATGACATTTCACACTCCCCCAATAGATACTCTTCCAATAAACACTCCTATTTATTATAATGAATTCAGGATAATATATGTTGGAAAAAACAAAGGAGCCATTTCAATAGAAAGTCTCCTAAACGAGGCTCAACAGAATTCTTTGCTTCCCGTTCAGTTTGTTGATCCTGACAAGAACCTGTGTCAGCTTGAACTTGTCAGACCGAACAAAACAGAAAAGAAACCAGCTGAACAAAATTTAGAAACGTAATCTAAACCATCATATCTACGAACATATATTTTTTTATCAAAGGTCTTTTATCACATGAAAATAATAATTTTAAGTATCTTTATCTTTGAAGTGTTTATCCCACTCACCAACGGCGCTTTTGCAGAAAAATCTGTCCGCCAATTAAATGCAAACCTCGTGGCCGAACAAACATATTTAACTGAACTAAAAGCATTGTCCAAAACACCTAAGTTTCAAGACAAGACCTCTAAAAATGCTAAAGACCTCTCTAACAGAATAAATGAAAGCCAACTGTTAATTAAGCTCACAAAAGAAACTCTGCACTCCTTTCTCCCGCGAAAATTTTGCGTTACTTATGTGGGGTCTAGATCTAGATCAGCACAATCCCACACACTCTCTCACTCAGACGCGTCCGAATGCTTAACTCAGCTACTGGAAAACATTCGTGACGAACAAACACATTTGTCAGAACTAAAGGCCATGTTAAATTCATGTCCAGATCAAACATCCATCGATGCTCAAAAGCTTCGTCATAAAATAAAAGAGTGCCGACGGATACTAAACTATTTCAATGATAGCTTAGTCGGACTAATGTATCCGAACAGGTTCAAAGAAAGCCTTCAGCAAGAAGCCCGACAAAATTGTCTGTGGCATGTTAAACTTGTCTTACACAAAAATGGCTGTTTTCATATCCCTAAACTTACTAGAACAAACATCCTACAATCTACACACTAGCAACAATGCAATTATATCCACCCCTATGGGGTCAAACATGACCATACTCTGTATAACAACAACCACCGCTTGGCGTGAAAACCATCTCTGAACAGACACAAACCTTAACCGTTAACCTTTATTACATCCCTACTAATGCTAGGTTTATCTTGCGAAAAGAAAAGAATCACATAAAATACTAGACAGTCTGAAAAAAAAACCTATAATACGAATTGTTTTTAGCCACTTGGTAAAAAACATTTAAGCATTTAAAAAAAGGATTCAACATGAGTGACCAAATTTTTCAACGCGTAAAACAAATTATTGTTAAACAACTTGGCGTTGACGAAGATAAAGTAACCCTCGAAGCACGTTTCATCGATGACTTGGGTGCAGACAGCTTAGACACAGTAGAAGTTGTTATGGCATTTGAAGAAGAGTTCGGTTGCGAAATTTCTGACGATGCATCTCAAAAAATTATGAGCGTTCAGGATGCAGTAAGCTTCCTTTCTGAAAACGCTACTAAATAACCTATTTATTTTTATTATGAAACGCCGCATTGTCGTTACAGGATTAGGTTTAGTTACCCCACTAGGTTGCGGTGTTGAAACAACCTGGCAAAATCTAATTGCTGGCAAATCGGGCATCAGCAGAATTACTGCTTTTGACCCTGAAAACTTCACATGCCAAGTTGCCGGCCAAGTTCCCAACGGAACCGAGCCGGGTCAATTTGACATTAACGCTTACGTCCCTTTCAAAGACCAGAAAAAGATGGATCGATTTATTCATCTTGGATTAGCTGCCGCTAAAATGGCAATAGAAGACGCCAATTGGATGCCAGAAGACGAATCTGAAAAAGAACGTACTGGTGTTTCTTTAGGCGCTGGTATCGGTGGATTGCCTGAAATTGAACGTTCATCAATCACCCTTCATGAAAGCGGCCCTCGTCGTGTAAGCCCATTTTTTATTCCAGCATCCCTGATCAACTTATTATCAGGTCATGTTTCAATCAACTATGGATTCAAAGGTCCAAATCATGCCGTTGTTACCGCTTGTGCCAGCGGGGTTCACTCTATTGGTGATGCTGCTCGCATGATTCTTCATGGTGATGCCGACGTCATGGTTGCAGGTGCTGCCGAATCTTCCGTGTGCCCTATTGGCATCGGCGGTTTCGCAGCCCTACGCGCACTCTCAACTAAATATAACGACACTCCCGAAAAAGCATCTCGCCCTTGGGACAAAGACCGAGATGGCTTTGTCATGGGTGAAGGCTCAGGCATCGTTGTGTTAGAAGAACTAGAACACGCCTTAAAACGTGGTGCAAAGATTTATGCCGAATATAAAGGATACGGAATGTCCAGTGATGCTTATCACATGACCTCTCCTCCCGAAGACGGCAACGGCGCATACCGCGCTATGAAAGCAGCCTTGCGTGATGCTGGTTTAACAGCCGATCAGTTAGACTACATCAATGCACATGGAACATCGACACCTGTGGGCGACGTCATTGAACATCGTGCTGTGAAACGCTTATTAGAAGACTCCACACACAATCTTTCAATGTCATCTACAAAATCTGCAATTGGCCACTTATTAGGGGCAGCAGGTGGTGTTGAAACTGTATTTTGTATCCTCGCAATGCGTGATCAAATTGTTCCTCCAACGTTAAACTTGGACAACCCTGACGAAGGATGTGATCTGGATTTGGTTCCAAAGGTTGCAAAGAAACGTAAGGTTGAACACGTATTGTGTAACTCATTTGGATTCGGTGGTACTAACGCATCCATTGTATTCTCGAAATGGAATGGTTAAACGAATTCTAAATAGCCTTAAACAGAGCGCTTCTCTAAAGTGGCGCTCTTTTTACATTCTGCCCAGTATTCTAATAATATTTACATTCTTTCTCGCCCTTATCAGTCTGGTGTACATTTTCACCACCCCTTATAACTTTATAGAAAAAGAAATCAACATCCCTAAAAATGCAAGAACTTGGGATACATTGAATAACCTGTATAATGAAGGCATCCTTCCTCACCCCCTCATCAGTATCAGTGGAGCCATCTTTATTAATGGTTCACCTAAAATAATGGCTGGCGACTATGTCTTTAAAGCAGGGGCAGCCCCTCAAGAAATAATGACTATGTTACAGAAAGGCTGGGTATTAGCTCATCGATTAACTTTTCCTGAAGGATGGACGGTGCACGAAATCCTAACAGAAATTAACAAGGACATGCGCCTATCTGGAACGATCTCAGGCACGATCTCAGAAGGCAGCATCTTTCCGTCGACCTATTACATTCAACGCCATCAAGATCGCAATCATCTGATTCAAACGATGATTACGACGATGGACAAAGTCACTCATGAATTAATGCAGTCGAACGAAAATCCATTTATTAAATCGACACACGATCTGATTGTCTTTGCATCGATGTTAGAACGCGAAGCTGCTAATCCAGACGAGCTTCCCAAAATAGCGGGGGTATTCATCAATCGACTAACAAAAGGCATGCGATTACAGTCTGACCCTACCGTTATCTATGGAATAACGCTTGGAAAGTCAGGATTAGGTCGTCCTTTAAATCGTCAGGATCTAAAGGTTGATTCTGATTACAACACTTATACTCGATCCGGACTACCTAAAGGTCCCATCTGTTGTCCCGGCCTTGCAGCTCTTGAAGCCGCAGCACATCCTACAACAACAGATGAATTATACTTTGTTCTAGAACACGATGGTAAAGCACATCGTTTTTCGATAACCTACAAAGAACACTTGGAACATATTCGCCGCATACGAAACGCATTAAAGGTTGCAAATGAATAACCACATCAAACGCAGAGGCATATTAATCATTTTGACCTCTCCCTCAGGGGCAGGCAAAACAACGGTTGCGACAGCCCTGTTAAACGCTGATATCAATTTACACAAGTCAATCTCTGCAACAACGCGCCTCCCTCGTCCTCAAGAAGAACATGGAAAAGACTACGTCTTCATTTCCAAAGATGAATTCTTGCATCATGTTGATAATGATAATTTTGCTGAACATGCAAACGTTTTTGGAAATCACTATGGCACCTTCAAGTCCACAGTGGACGAAGCCCTTGAAAACGGACGGGATGTTCTGTTTGTGATTGATTGGCAAGGAACCCAACAATTAGCGCAAGCCTATGCACATGATATGGTTCGTATTTTTATGTTACCTCCAACTTTCGAAGACCTTAAGCTGCGCCTTGAGAATCGCAAATCAGATCCTCCAGATGTCATTAACCAACGACTCTTAAAAGCATCCGATGAAATGTCCCACTGGGCGGAATATGATTATGTGGTCATTAACAAAGACCTAGATCACACTATCGACGCTATTCACTCCATCATTAAAAGTGAACGTTTACGCAGACTCCGTCAAGTTGATCTAATCGATTTTATTAATACCCTACGAAACGCAGGAGACGCCTATGGCGAAAACTAAGAATACAAAGCCATCTCCAAAACCTCGAAAAAAAAATTGGTTTCGAAGATTGTTTAAATTAGGCCTGTGGGGTCTCTTAGCCTTAGGTATCGTCATAGCCTGGTACAGCTATGACCTGCCAAATATTCGCACCTTAGAAGAGTCTGAACGCAAACCCAGCATCACGATGGTGACAAAAGATGGCGACATGCTTACAACCTATGGTGATTTATATGGCACAACCATTACGTTAGACAAGGTTCCAAAATATGTGCCTCAGGCTGTACTTGCAATCGAAGACCATCGGTTTTATGAGCACATCGGTATCGATTTCATTTCATTCACGCGGGCCCTATTTAACAACGTCATTCGCGGAAAAGTTGTTCAAGGGGGCAGCAGCATTACCCAACAATTAGCCAAAAACTTTTTATTAGCCAAAAAGAAATTCCACTATACAGATCGCTCTCTTCGTCGAAAAGTACAGGAACTCTTGGTATCCCTATGGTTAGAATATCATTTCACTAAAGATCAGATTCTATCTGTTTATTTGAATCGTATTGATTTTGGAGCCGGTGTCTATGGCTTTGACGCCGCAGCACAACGCTATTTTTTCAAACCTCTCAGCGAGGTCAGCATTTTTGAAGCTGGCATTCTGGCCGGTATGTTAAAAGCGCCCACACGTTACAATCCATTGCGCCATCCAAAAGCCTCAGCAGAAAGAGGAATTACCGTAGTTAAAAAGATGATCGAATACAAATACGTATCTAAATCAACCGGAGACGCAGAAATAAAACTTGGAAAAGACCGCCTACTAAACCGCAGGGCAGACACCGGATCTTATAGATACTTTACAGATTGGATTATGGATACTTTGCCAAGCTATCTAGGATACATCGATCGTGACTTAGTTGTCGTCACCAGCCTTAATTTACAGGCTCAAGAAGCCGCCACAAAATCCATTCAAAATATGATTGCTCAAAACGGCGAAAAACTTGGTTTTCAACAAATGGCTCTTATCTCTATGAATTTGGGCGGTGAAGTCATCGCCATGGTTGGCGGAAAAGATTACAGCCGCAGTCAATTCAACCGCGTTACCCAAGCTTTACGTCAACCCGGATCTGCCTTTAAATCCTTCGTATATATGGCAGCATTCGAAAATGGGTCTAAACCTTCTGACGTTATGAATGATGCGCAACAGTCCTACGGTAAATGGCGTCCTAAAAATATCTACAACCAATATCGTGGTGATCTAACCTTGGAAGAAGCCTTTGCGTATTCCAGCAATACCATCACTGTTAAAGTACTCCATCAAACAGGTGTTGGAAAATTAATCAATCTCGTTCGACGACTGGGTATCAAAACCAAATTGGAACGCAACCTTACAATTGCCTTGGGATCCGGTGAAGTAACCTTATTCGATATGACCTCTGCTATTGGTGTTGTCGCAAATGGCGGGTACGAAATGTATCCTCATGGCGTTGTGGAAATCCGAGACAAAGCCACTAATGAGATTCTCTATAAATCTGGAACACCTCAATTACGCAAACTATTAAGTGATCAGGTTGTTCACTATACAGATCAAATATTCTCAGCGTCTGTTCAATATGGAACTAGTAAGCGCTCAAAACTGAATAACAATATCCCATCCGCTGGAAAAAGTGGTACAACTCAAAAACACCGTGATGGTTGGTTCGTGGGATACGTCAAACATCGAAATGGTCCCATCACTGGAATCTGGGCTGGAAACGATGATGACTCCCCAACAAAAGGTCTTGTGGGGGGAACCATCCCCGCCGAGACGTGGAAGATGTATCACGATATGTGGGTAACACCTCAGCCTCATGACGAGGAGCTTCCTACCGTTGAGCTAAATCACCCACGTGACACAACAACAGAACCTGCTCCGATCGAAGAAGATATTCCCGCAGCAGAGGGGTCTCTTGACGGTATTGATCAAGTATTAAGCTTAGTACAACCCGATAGTGTTAACGATGATTCACTTGACGAAGAGCGTGAGATTACCCCAGAATCACTTGCACTAGAAAATGATACTCAACCCGAAAATGATACTCAACCCGAAAATGAAAAGGATGAAGAATAATGAAGATGACCTATCACATTGGCGACTTACCCAATGATGTTAAATTTATTGGCAGCGTTGCCGTTGATACAGAAGCCATGGGACTCAACGTCAATCGCGATCGATTATGCTTAGTACAACTTTCAGATGCTGATCAAAACGTTCATTTGGTACACTTTAAACCTGATGCTACATATGCTGCTCCAAACTTAAAGCGCCTAATGAACGATCCAACCGTTTTAAAGATCTTTCACTATGCACGATTTGACGTCATGATGATCCAAGCCTATTTAAAGGTTCAAGTTAAATCCGTATACTGTACAAAAATAGCATCATACTTAACTCGCACCTACACGAATCGACACAGTCTCAAAGAACTTTGTAAAGAGCTTTTAGGTGTTGACCTGTCTAAACAGGAACAAACTTCGGATTGGGGCGCTGAAACCTTACGCCCCGAACAAATGGAATATGCTGCAACAGATGTCATTCATTTACATAAATTAAAAGAAAAACTGGATGTAGTATTGCTCCGCGAAAACCGCACCGAAATTGCAAACAATTGTTTTGAATTTTTAAATACGCGTGCCCTGCTTGATATCTTGGGAATGGCACATGAGGATCTTTTTGCGCATAGCATTAATACACGCTAATAGCGCCATTTCTTAAATAGGCTCCTTCGCTACGCTCGGGAGACTCTTCATCACCCGCCCACCCGACCTGGATAGCGCAAAGGGGCGCTACCAGGTCTTAACCCACGGCTTGCATTTGCAAGCCGTAATAATGCAACAAAACTCTCCGACTTAAGGGTTGAGTCAAACCCCTTTTTTCTTTACACTAAACCAAAACAAATTGGGTTGATAATGAATACATTTGATTTAGTGGTTATTGGCGCTGGCCCCGGCGGATATGTTGCTGCAATTCGAGCAGCTCAGCTGGGGTTAAAAACAGCAGTTGTCGAAAAAGAACACTTAGGTGGAATCTGCTTAAACTGGGGTTGTATTCCCACAAAGGCACTCCTTCGCAGTGCAGAAGTTTATCATCTGATGCAGCATTTAGACGAATTTGGGCTGTCTGCATCAAACCTGCAGTTTGATATGAAAAAAATTGTGGAACGCTCCAGGAAAGTTTCCGCACAATTGGCTCAAGGTGTAAAACATCTTTTAAAGAAAAATAAAGTCACTGTCTTTGATGGCGTTGGATCACTCAAGAACGGCAAGACTGTTTCAGTAAAAAGCTCTGACGGAAAAACAATCGACCTTACTGCAAAAAACATTATCATTGCAACTGGAGCCCGTCCTCGTATTCTTCCAGGTCTTGAACCCGATGGAAAATATATTTGGACGTACAAAGAAGCCATGATCCCAGAAACCCTTCCAAAAAAACTTCTGGTCGTTGGCAGTGGTGCCATTGGATCAGAATTCGCATCATTCTATAATGCTTTTGGCAGCGACGTCACTATCGTTGAAGTCATGGATCAAGTCCTTCCCCAAGAAGATCATGAAATTTCCGAACGTGCAAAAAAAGCCTTTGAATCAAAAGGAATTAAGATCCTCACTAAAACCACCGTTCAATCATTAAAGGTTGTAAATGGCAACGTTGATGCTGTTCTTAAAACGGAAACAGGGGAACACAAAGATTCCTTTGATCGCGTCATTGCCGCCGTGGGAGTCGTTGGAAATATTGAAAATATTGGATTAGACACAACCAAAATCAAAACTGAAAATACACGCATTCTTACCAACGAATACTGCGAAACGAATGAACCAGACGTCTATGCCATTGGCGATGTTGTTCAAGGTCCCTGGCTTGCCCACAAAGCCAGCCATGAAGGTATTTTATGTGCAGAAAAAATTGCGGGTCTTCATGCACATTCAATTAACAAACTCAACATTCCAGGATGTACGTACACATCCCCTCAAGTTGCAAGCATCGGTTTAACCGAGAAAAAAGCAACAGAACTTGGCTATGAATTGAATATCGGGCGATTTTCTGCCGTTGGAAATGGAAAATCAATTGCACTGGGTGAAATGGATGGATTCATCAAAACAATCTTTGATAAAAAGACAGGGGAATTATTGGGCGCTCATTTAATTGGTCCCGAAGTTACTGAAATGATTCAAGGGTTTGGAATTGCAAAAACTTTAGAAACCACGGAATCAGAATTAATGCATACAATTTTTGCTCACCCAACACTGTCGGAAATGATGCATGAAAGTGTCCTGGACGCTTTTGGTAGAGCCATTCATTTGTAATTAGGATTGTAGATCCGGCCTCAGATAGAATGGAAGGTTGGTACGGTAAGTAAACACCGGATCTACAATTTTAAACTACGAGTTGCTCGTATTAATAACAGTATGGTGGTATAAAGGTAAACAAACCCTTAACAAAAATATTTTTTTATTAAAGGATCGCATTTTTATGGAAAAAATTACTAAACCAGACTGGATTCGCGTCAAAGCTCCCGTCCATAAAACATATTTTGAAACAAAAGACGTCATCAAAGGACTTAAACTAAATACCGTCTGTGAAGAAGCAGCATGCCCCAATATCGGGGAATGTTGGTCTAAAAAACATGCAACCATAATGATCTTGGGCAGCGTATGTACACGCGCGTGCGCATTCTGCAATATTGCAACCGGTCGCCCCGATCAACTAGATCCTCACGAACCTGAACGTGTTGCAGAAGCGTTAGGCAAACTTGGATTAGAACATGTTGTAATTACTTCCGTAGATCGTGATGATCTTGACGATGGAGGCGCCAATCATTTTGCGCAAGTCATTCGAGCCATTCGACAAACGTCACCCACAACAACGATCGAAGTACTCACCCCTGATTTTCGCCGCAAAGCAAGTGCGATCGAAACAGTAGTGGCGGCTCGCCCTGACGTCTACAACCATAACTTGGAAACTGTTCCAAGGCTGTACCAATCTGTACGCCCAGGTGCGCGATACTTTCACTCATTGAAATTACTATCCCTTGTTAAAGAAATCGATCCATCTATCTTTACTAAGTCAGGCATCATGGTGGGATTAGGTGAAGACACAAAAGAAATCTATCAAGTCATGGATGATCTGCGATCTGCCGAAGTTGACTTTATGACGATTGGACAATACCTGCAACCCACACCCAAGCACCACCCTGTTATGGATTATGCACATCCAGATACGTTTAAAGAAATGGAACAAATGGCTCGGGGCAAAGGTTTCTTAATGGTCTCTGCTTCACCCTTAACCAGATCATCCTATCACGCAGGCGATGACTTTAAAAAACTCCGCAATGCTCGTGAAGCTCAACTAAAGCAAACCTATGCCAAAGCTTTTTAAAACCGCCACTGCTCCCTATTCATCTCATCAATTATTTGACCTGGTGGCAGATGTTGCAGCGTATCCTCAGTTTTTACCATTCTGTACAAAAACAGATATTCATGAGAATTCAGAAACCCACATGATTGCCGATATGCAGATCGGATACAAAAGCTTTACCGGTGCGTTTCAATCAAACGTAACGAAAGAACCTCCTCATATATTACGCATGGAACAAACCCACGGCAGCTTAAAGTACTTACACAGTACCTGGTCATTTCAACCTCATGCAACCCCCACGTTATCAATGATTGAATTCACCATTGATTTTGAACCCTCATCTTGGTTAGTTGGAAAATTGATCACCCCTATATTAGATGAGATGGGAAACGTTATGATTCAATCTTTTTTAAATAGAGCAAAAATAATCTATGATAAGTAAAATCGAACATACCACTTTATTTAACGGCAACGTTACTGTCTATCAACCTGTGCAAGGATATCGATTTGCATTGGATTCCCTAGTGTTGGCAGCGTTTACTCCAATAAAAGATTATCAAACGGTTTTAGAACTTGGTATCGGCGTTGGTGCTGCCTCTTTAGCCTTAGCCTTTCAACACTCAACTATCACCATTCATGGCATTGAACTTCAGGCGGATATACTTCCAATTACTCAAAAAAACATCGATGCAAATGGATGGACAGATCGATTTAAATTATTCAGTGGCAATCTAACCCATCGATTAGTAGACGGACATTTTTATGATCACGTAATCATGAACCCCCCGTTCTTTGAAGAAAACACATATACCGATTCACCCTATGAACATAAAACATTATCTCATGGAGAAAGCGATGGATTACTTAAGGACTGGATTTACGAAGCCCATCGCACATTAAAATCAAGAGGCTATGTTACTATCGTGCATACGGCTCGCCGCTTAGACGAAATATTGTCTTTACTAACTGAAAAATTTGGAGGCATTGAAGTTTTCCCTCTATGGCCGAAGTTAGGTACCCCCGCTAAACGAGTCTTAGTCCGAGCCCGAAAAAGTGTAAATAGCCCCATGAAGTTGCATGCCGGACTCGTACTTCATGAAAATGATGGAACCTTTACGCCTGAATCTACACAGATTATTCATCACGGCTATAAATTTAACGCAACATGAATGTATGATTACTATTATTAATTTGACTTTTTGTCAAACTGTGGTACATTTCTTATACAGCGCTGTGTTACTTTACATCTAGAATCGTCTTACGTATCAAATACAATCACTAATGTGTATCTGAGTTTGACACCCCAAACCATCCTCAAATTACAGAGGATGGTTCAGGGATCTTACCTTACACTTTTGCGAACATCCCAAACAAGATACTACTCATTCAAAATTGTACTCGCCCACAAAAAAAGATTGCAGAATAAGCCATTTATGCCTATTGTCACTGCAGATATTAAAACGAGCTGACAGATCAATGACACATCGCCCGTCCTTAAAAGAAGTTATGCTTCAATACAACCTCTTACCCAAGAAATCCCTCGGACAAAACTTTTTATTGGATGAAAATATCACCCATAAAGTTGCTGCCGCTGCTGGTGATTTAAAAGGACGTCGCGTTATCGAAATTGGTCCAGGACCCGGCGGACTAACTCGTGCTATTTTAGATTTAGGTGCCTCAGAAGTTATTGCCATTGAAATGGATAAGAACTGCATTTCTGCCCTTAAAAGTCTGAGTGATGAGCGTCTAACAATCATTCACCAAGACGCGTTGAAAACAGATTTTGCACAACTACTGTGCTCCGATAAGCCGACAAAAATAATCGCAAACCTTCCCTATAACATCGGCACCGAATTGCTATTTAAATGGCTTCCCTTGATTGATAAGATCGAATCTTTAACTCTTATGTTTCAAAAAGAGGTCGTCGACCGCATCGTTGCTGTTCCTTCAACAAAGGATTATGGGCGTTTATCTATCATGGTTCAGTGGCTTGCAACTGCTAAAAAAGCTTTTGATTTACCTCCTCACCTCTTCACCCCTCCACCAAAGGTAACGTCGTCAGTGGTACACATAGTGTCGAAAGGTCACCCCTTAACTGTGGAATTTGGTCGTATGGAAAGCCTGGTAAAACAAGCCTTTTCCATGCGTCGCAAGATGTTAAAATCTACGTTAAAAGGAATTGATCCCAACATATTTACGATTACAAAAATCGACCCAACTCGCCGGGCTGAAACGTTAAGCGTTCAAGAATTCATAGCCTTAGCACTTGCGCTCAATAACCCCGCAACAACATTATGAAGTTTAACACCATTAGATGCCTTTAATAGAACAACATCACCACTCATTAATTGATCTAAAAGTACATCTAGAACCTGTGTATAGTCTTCTACGTGGCCCAATCGTTGATCATCAGCAAGCTCGTTAAACGCATACTCCATCAACATACCACACGTTAGAACCCTATCAATCTTAACTGCCTTACATAACTGACCCATTTCTGTATGATAACGTTCACCAAAATCGCCCAGTTCTCGCATATCGCCGATCACTGCAATTTTACGCCCTGGGTATTTTGACAATGTTTCTAACGCTGCCTTCATTGATAATGGATTTGCATTATACGAATCATCCATCAATGTAATTTGCTTACCCTTAACTTGAATTGAGTGTATATATCCTCTTCCTTCCACCAACGGCAAATTAGCAAAAGCTCTTGAGAATGCTATCACATCCAAGCCCATAGCATGTACCGCTGCCAACACTCCTAGGCTATTATTAATCCAAGCATAGTTTGACGTGGGCAGATCATATGAAATAAGCGCCCCCATTACATTTGCATTTACGTGCAATTTATCAAAGCTGATCAAATCAACAGACTCTGCACGCACATTGGCTGCTTCGGATTTACCAAATGAGATCACAGTGCGATCATACTCTTGAACCACGACACCCTTCATTAATGGCAAAAATTCTGAATCCGCGGGCAGTATTGCAACTCCGCCTTCAACCAGCGTTGCGGCAATTGAAACTTTTTCCTGTGCAATGGCCTCCACAGAATTAAAAAACTCAATATGACCTGGCCCTACAGCTGTCACAATTGCAACGTGAGGACGCACAAGCTGTGTTAACTCTAAAATTTCCCCTGGATGATTTGTGCCCATTTCAAGCACGGCAATATCTGCATTTAAATCTAAGTTTGCTAACGTTAATGGGACTCCGATATGGTTGTTATAGCTTTTTTCACTGGCATGAACAGTTAACCCATTCTGCCGAATCAAGAAACGAAAAGCTTCTTTGACGCTCGTTTTTCCAACCGTCCCTGTAACTCCACACACTTTACCTTTAAAGGCTTCACGTTGATGCACGGCAATTTTAACTAACGCAGCTAAACAATCATCTACCAAGATATACGGAATCGTATTTGATTCAGGCAGTTGATCCGTAACAACGGCAACAGCGCCTTGTTCGATAGCCTTATCAATAAATCTATTTCCATGATCTATTTCACCTTGTAATGCTACGAACACATCTCCGGGCTTTAATGTACGAGTATCAATAGAAAAACCATTTATTTCTTGATCTAAATTAAGTGTAGAGCTAATCTCACCCTTAACAATATTTGCAATAACACGCAGGGTTAACATATTTAATTCCTATACAGTAAGTTGAGTTAAATAATTGCTGATGACTTCCATATCATCAAACGGTATTTTTTGTGATCCGATGATCTGGTGTTTCTCGTGCCCCTTGCCCGCGACGATTAAAATATCATCGGAACTTAATCCTTTGATTGCATATTCAATGGCAACCTTACGATCTCCAATTTCAATTGCCGATGGCGATTCACTTAAAATCTGCTGACGAATAGTATGTGGCCCCTCCGTACGGGGGTTATCATCAGTAACAATGACAACATCCGCAAAATCATGTGCTATACGCCCCATGATAGCTCGTTTATCTTTATCACGGTCACCCCCACAGCCAAAGACGACATGTAATCGTCCCTTACAATAATGCCGCATGTCTTTTAGAACCAATTCTAATGCTTGAGGCTTATGCGCATAATCAACATAGATCATTGCTCCATTTGAATGTTGCCCTGCAAAATTCAATCGCCCAGGTACGGGAACTATGCGTTCTACCACTTTAAGAACTGCATTAAGCTTTGCTCCCATGGTAATAACAATCGTCAACGCACACATTAGATTGTAAACTTGAGTACGCCCCATCAACGGAAACTGTACAACATGGTCAACGTTATTAATGTCTAGAACAAGTCGCTGCCCATTTTTATTAATATTCATGGATTTTAATCTCATGAACTTCCCATGCTGGCCATATGAATAAATAGGATGATTGCGCATCACACAGGCATCCATTAAATCATCATATTCTGGTATATCCGCATTTAATACCGCCCAACCATCTTTGCTAATTAAATCTTCAAACAATCGAAGTTTAGCCGCAAAATAAACATCCATTGTGGGGTGATAATCTAAATGATCCTGAGAAAAGCTTGTAAATGCAGCCACTTTAAAGCGCAAACCATCTAAGCGATTTTGATCTAACCCATGGCTAGATGCTTCCATCACGATATGATCCGTCCCAGATTGTTTTAACTCAGCTAAACATTTATGCATCGACACAGGATCTGGCGTTGTCAGCGTTGATGTATATTCCATCACTAAATCTTCAGTACTGTGATGCAACCCAAGCGTTCCCATACTTGCAGAAGGAATATTCAAATGTTTCCACAGTTGTAATACCAAAGAACATACCGATGTTTTTCCCGCAGTACCCGTAACTGCCACACAATTTTGAGGATGTGTTCCATAAAATTTTGAGGTTAACTTTGCAAACATTTGTCTGGGTCGTTCGCAGACAATCCAAACCGCATCGTTCAAGTACGGCTTTGATTCAATACGTTGCATCAGCTTGTGTGATACAACCATTACTTGGACTCCGCGCCCCGATGCTTGCTCAACGTGCATCAGCGCCTGATCCAAATTAGGAGCAAACACTCCAAAAATTTCTCCCGATTGCACAAGCCTAGAATCAGAATTCACCCCCTGTATTTCAAGACTTTGAATTGCACCTATTTTATTGCCTTGAACAAGGCTATATAAAAGCGTTTCTTGGAAACTGGATATACGTTCCAACAGTTCAGATAATGTCATGAGGGTACCAAAAATAAGATGTTGAGAAAAATATACACAAATCAACATTTGTTGTCTTCAAAAAAATAAGAAAGAGAGCCCAAAGCTCCCTTTATCGCTCACGCTATCATTACCTTGCTGCACTTCTTTTTTGCGCACAAAGTTTTTCTTCAGATGAAAGCACAGACATTCTGCTGACTAAGTTTATCAGAAAACCATCAACATCATCTTTTTGTTCATCTATTAAACTTGCAAATCTTTGAACTTCTTGCACGCGATTGATCATAGATTGAATCTCTTGCACATCTTTTGAATTACCCGCAACATTTCCCACTTCACGCCTTAAGGTCTCAAACATAACATTACCCATTGATACTCGTTCACCACTTGCATATTCCTCTTGTTTAGCGCGAAAACTTTCTTCCGCATTTGCCGTGCGAATAGATTCTTCCAGCACAAACTCTAGCCTTTCTTGATCGGTCATCCCCTCCAGATTTGATGCTGATTGAGCGAAAACAACAATCACGTTTTCCTCCCCATCTGATACAACATCTGATGCATATACGCTTGATGTTACAAATCCTGCTAACAAAAGTGCTAATTTTAATCTCATTTCAATCTCCTATTCAGTATTTCATAATTCTTTAATAGGGCCATTTTTGACAAATTCAACCCCTTACCTTGTAAATACGTCAAACATATGGATTCTTTCTTAAAAAAATAGTATTCTAAAGCAATTGATTTTTTAGGGAGAAGTATATGTCAAACCTGCTAATTGCGGGCAAAAAAGGCCTGATTATGGGACTTGCGAACGAAAACTCTATCGCATGGGGAATTGCTAAAATGCTACATGCACATGGTGCTGAAATGGCGTTTAGTTACCAGGGTGATATTTTTTTAAAACGCATTACTCCGCTTTTAGATACAATAGGTGCAACCTTCATGGTTCAATGTGATGTACAAGATGATGCTAGCATTAAAGCAATGGTGGAAGAATTAGAGAAAAAATTTGGAAAATTAGATTTCATCGTGCACTCCGTAGCCTTTTCCGACAAAAACGAACTCAAAGGTCGATACGTTAATACTAGCCGCGATAACTTCAAAATGACAATGGATATTTCCTGTTATTCATTCACTGCAGTCTGTCAACAGTTGCTCC
>DITM01000015.1 GCA_002422845.1 Candidatus Paracaedibacteraceae bacterium UBA6184 | reverse complement strand
GCATCGCCTGTAAATTGTGCGAAGCAATATGTCCCGCCCAGGCAATTACAATTGTGTCTGCAGAACGGGACGACGGAACGCGCAGAACTGTGCGATACGATATCGATATGACTAAATGTATTTACTGTGGATTATGCCAGGAAGCCTGTCCAGTGGATGCCATCGTTCAAGGGCCTAACTTTGAATTCAGCACGACAACACGAGAAGAATTAATTTATACAAAAGAAAAGCTTTTGGATAATGGTGATAAGTGGGAATCTGTGATTGCAGCAAACCTTGAAAAAGATGCGCCATACAGATAAGATATAATAAATAAGAACAATAATAAAAAGTAAGGCATACGGTGTTTCAACCTTTTCTAGCATATGGATTTTCCAGTTTAATACTCATCGGGGCGCTTGGGGTGATTCTATTTCACAAGCCTGTGTACAGCGTATTATCATTAATTTTTGCATTCCTAAATGCCTCTGCGCTTTACATTCTATTGGGGGCTGAATTTGTGGCGCTCAGCACCGTGATTATTTACGTGGGGGCTGTGTCCGTCCTGCTGCTATTTGTTGTGATGACGTTAACGCAAGCGGATGAGCGGTTTGCATTGTCGAAGCTTACACCCTATCGATATTGGATTTTTGGGATGGGGATTCTCTTTGCTGCAGAGCTGATACTATTGCTTCAGGTTCCTCAATCAATGCCGACTTCGAAATCAAATATCTCAAACATCAAATCAATTGGTATGGTGTTATACACACAGTACGGATTAATATTTCAGTGTTGTGCTGTGTTGTTGTTGGTTGCGATGGTGTCAGCAGTGATCGTGACATTTCAAAGTCGATCAGTCAAATACGTTAAGCGACAAAACCCAACCGACCAAATCAACCGTAAACCCGAAGATGTGTTGCAGATGGTAAAAGTGAAACGGGGAGAGGGCATTTAATCATGATTGATCCATTCCACATTAACATTCTCAGCATCTTGGTCTTTGTGATTGCAGCCATGGGCATTTTGATCAGCATGAACAATTTGATCAAAGTCTTTTTGTGTATTGAGCTAATGTTCTTAGCGGTCAGTATTAACTTCATAGCGTATGCCTATGCAGCGCACAACATTGATGGGCATGTCTTCACGGTGTTCTTACTTACAGTCGCTGCTGCTGAATCTGCCGTTGGTCTGGGTATTTTAGTTTTTTATTTCCGCAGGCGTTCTGTAATTTCGGTTGCAGATGCAACTGTATTAAAGGGTTAACACACATGATTATGGCAGCTGCAGTATTATGGATTCCGTTAATTGGCAGTTGTGTCGCGGGATTGATTAGCTTTTTCAACCAGCGCACCATGGATGATGTTGCAAAGCTTGTAACATGCATGTGTATGGGCGTTTCTGCATTAGTTGCTTTGGATTTAGCGTATGACGTTATAATTGCAAAGAAAATTGTGCATGGGGAAATGTTGTCATGGATCCCATTGGACGATCACCACAAGATCACCTGGGGACTGTATGTAGATAGCTTGTCTGCCATAATGGCGGCGGTCGTTACATGTGTATCGTTTATGGTTCATATTTATTCTTTAGGTTATATGAAGGGGGATAAATCCATAGCACGGTTTATGTCGTACCTCAGCTTATTTACATTTTTTATGTTGTTCTTGGTTATGTCAGATGATCTGTTGCAGCTGTTCTTAGGATGGGAAGGCGTTGGACTTTCTTCATATTTATTAATCGGATTCTGGTTTCACAAAGACTCAGCAAATGCAGCGTCAATGAAAGCCTTTATAACAAACCGAATTGGTGATATGGGAATGGTGTTGGGTATTGTGGGCTGCATTGCGGTCTTTGATTCCGTATCCATTCCAGAAATTCTATTAAAGCTTACGACGTTTGACGAGGCATTCTTTCGATTAACCGATCATCTAACCATCAATGCATATACCTTTATTTGTATCAGCTTTTTAATTGGAGCCATGGCTAAATCTGCGCAGTTTGGGCTACATGTGTGGTTGCCAGATGCAATGGAGGGGCCGACTCCCGTATCGGCATTGATTCACGCAGCAACCATGGTAACAGCGGGAGTGTTTTTATTAATTCGCTTATCATTCTTGTTTGAATATGCACCTTCAGTAAAAACAGCGATCGTTGTCATTGGCGCAATAACCGCTCTGTTTGCTGCAGTGGTTGGCTTATTTCAAAAAGACATAAAACGGGTGATTGCGTATTCCACTTGCAGTCAATTGGGATACATGTTCATGGCGTGTGGGGTGTCGATGTATTCAGCGGCATTGTTTCATTTAGTGACTCATGCTTTTTTTAAAGCGTTACTGTTTTTATCCGCAGGATCTGTGATTCATGCCATGTCGGGTGAACAAAACATGCGTAAGATGGGTGGCTTGTATAAGCATATTCCCGTTACTTATGCACTTGTGTGGATTGGTAGCCTTGCACTTGCGGGCATTCCATTGTTTGCAGGATACTATTCAAAAGATTGGATCTTGGAATCGTTATACGGGTATGCAATGGATGGCGGGTCTATCATTCCGTATATCATTGGGTTATCTTCAGCATTCTTAACGGCATTTTATTCATGGCGGTTAATATCGTTGGTATTTCATGGCGACTGTAAAGCAGATGAACGGGTGCAATCTCATATCCACGAAGCGCCTATGATCATGTTGATTCCAAAGGTCATTTTAGCAGTGGGTGCGGTATTTTCAGGGATTGCATTGGTTGGATTTTTTACAAGCTCTCAGTTAATTTCAGGTGCCTATGTATTTACTGAAATAGAACATCATATTCCAGGATTGATCCAAGTATTGCCTATAATGGTAGCCTTGTCTGGCATTGCATTGGCCGTTTCGGTATATCATACTCAACGTAATAAGCTGGCTATCTGGCTGGTTCGCTTTAAACGAGCATCTGCCATCATTCAAAGTGGGTTTGCAGTTGATGAATTTTATCGCAAAGCTTTCATTAAGCCGCTACAGTGGTTAGGTAGCTTCTTGTATCATCACATTGAAAAAGGGTTAATTGATCGATATGGCCCCAATGGGTTTGCATTATTCATCAGTCGATTAAGTGGTGCGTTGCGATATCTACAAACTGGAAATGTTAGGGATTATGCCATCGTGATGATAGCTGGGTTAATGGGTATGTTGGGATATGTGGTGGTAGTCATAAAATGATCAGTTTTCCGTTTTTAACATTATTGCTGGTGTTGCCATTGCTTGGGGCGGTGTTGCTTTTTTTTATTAAGGGATCACCCGTTCAAATTTTGAGTAACACACGTGCCGTTGCACTATGGACAACTTGCTGTACATTTTTAGTCTTCTTGTTTGTATGGCAGGAATTTGATCCTGCAAAATCTCATTTTCAACTTACACATCAAATTCCTATGTTCGGTGGAATGGGGTTAGAATATTCAGTGGGGATTGATGGCGTATCGCTGTTGATGTTGATGTTAACGAGTGTGTTGATGCCCCTTGTTATGTTAGCGGGGTGGAGCAGTATTCAAACGCGGCCAAAACTCTATTACATTGCATTGCTTTGTATGCAGTCCTTCATCACAGGTGCGTTTATTTCATTAAACGTTATCATGTTTTATGTATTCTTCGAAGCTGTCTTAATTCCAATGTTCTTGCTAATTGGAATATGGGGGGGCGAACATCGAGTTTATGCGACCTATAAATTCTTCTTATTTACATTCTTTGGATCCATCCTAATGTTGGTGGCATTTTTGGTCATTGGAACCTATGTGAACAGTTTTAATATTGTAGACTGCAAATCAGTGATCGAAGAGTCCTTCACAAGCAATGTGTCTCATGCCTTATGGTGGGCACTGTTTATCGGATTCGCCATCAAGATTCCAATGATTCCATTTCACACCTGGTTGCCAGATGCGCATGTTCAAGCACCTGCAACTGCATCAATGATCCTTGCGGGAGTCCTATTAAAATTGGGTGGATATGCAATGATACGCTTTCATTTATTGGCATTCCCAAATCTTTCTGCGCATTACTTTCCAGTGGTTGCAGGGCTCAGCATCATTGCGATTGTATATGCGTCACTGTTGGCATGGTCGCAATCCGACATGAAGAAATTGGTGGCTTATTCATCCGTTGCGCACATGGGATATGTGACGTTGGGGATTTACAGTCAATCTGCCATTGGTGTTAAAGGTGCCGTGATTCAAATGGTTAGCCACGGAGTGATTTCGGCTGGATTATTCTACGTAGTGGACATGCTATATCGTCGCACACATACCAGAGATATCCATCAATATGGTGGGGTGGCTTCTATTGCCCCCAAACTTTCAGTGATGGCATTCATATTTATCCTGGGGTTAATAAGCTTGCCCATAACTAGTGGGTTTGTGGGTGAGATCATGGTGACCATAGCGGTATTCAAAGTGTCACAGTTGTTTGGCATATTAACTGTAGTCGGCATTGTGTTAGCCCCCATCTATGGTTTGTCGTTTTACAGACAAGTATTCCTTGGAAAAACGTCTGAGAAAGTCCAAAAAATTAAGGACATTACCCTAAAAGAATTTGCGATTTGTTCTGTGTTAATCTTAATAATTGCGTGGGTTGGAATATATCCAAAATCCGTTATTGATGTTTTAGACAATACCGTTAAACATATGGTAAAGGGGTAATTATGATTGAACTGATTAAACCTATTTTGCCAGAAATGATTTTGTTTTTTGGAGCATGCCTAGTTTTATTATTAGACGTGTTTCAAAAATTTGTCGATCACCTTATGAACCTATCATCAGTCTTGTTAGTACTATGTATCGTTGCGATAGTGTTGGGCGTGCCAGATGGGGTGTATTACCACAACCTATGTGTGATATCGATGTTTACAGGCTTATTCAAAATAGCATTGTTAACGTTGGCATTATTTCAATTTCTAGCAACATCATTCTTGATGGATAAATATGCGTTGAATAAAAACGAACACAGTGTGATGGTATTATTTTTGATCGTCGGTGCATGTGTGATGGTGTCAGCAAACCATCTGATGTTACTGTATGTCGGTATGGAAATTCAGGCTCTTGCTGCCTATACATTAGTGGTGATGCAACGTAAATCTGAATACTCTGCAGAAGCTGGAGTAAAATACTTTATCTTAGGATCGCTAGCGTCGGTATTATATTTATTGGGGGCTTCGTACTTATACGGGGCATACAATACGTTATATCTCCACGAAATAATAACCGCGATAAAAGCAGGGTCTACGCTAGGGGGATTAGGTAGTATATTGGTGGTAAGTGCTTTCTTATTTAAAGTAGGGTTGTTTCCATTTCATCAATGGGTTCCCGATGTGTATCAGGGTGCTCCAACACCGTCGACCAGCATCATCTCAACGCTTTCAAAAGTTACGGCTGTTGCAGTAGTGCTAAAACTGATCTGTGGATTATTTTATGATAATAAATCTCTAGACACTCGATGGATCTTTAGTGCTATAGCAATCTTATCGATGATTGTGGGAGCCGTTGTGCCAATTGTTCAGACACATATGAAGCGATTTTTAGGGTATAGTTCTATCGGACATGCGGGGTTTATGTTGATGGGGATTGTAAACATTCATGTTGTTGGAGTATCTTCAATTATTGCATATGTTTTAATCTATAGCCTTACATTAATGATGACGTTGATATGTCTAATGTCTCTGAAAGATAAACGAGAGCCTGACGAGGAAAGGAATGATTTAGAATTATCAAAGCTAGGGGGATTGTCTCAGGTTCGTCCTAAGCACGCATTCATGTTGGCGGTTTGTTTTTTGTCTATGGCTGGGATGCCTCCGTTAATTGGGTTCTTTCCAAAGCTATTGATATTGCAGTATATTATTAATCAGGGGCAGATGCTTTTGACGGTATTTGCAATCATAACAACAGTAATTAGTTTATTTTATTACTTAAAAATTATAAAACTGATGTATATAGATATGCCTACTAAACAGTCGATTGGGATATCAGTGAATGTTAATATGCGATTATTATGGGTGTTTATTCCCGCAGTTATCATTCAGTTGTTAGGATGTTATATACCTATACTGCAAACTATATATGTACAGTATGTGACACCAGCAGCAGAAACATTAATCATAGGAACTAATGAAAAAATTTATTCATGATTCAATAGGCAGCACACAAACGGACGCTAGATTGCGCATAGTATCGACAGATCGTCCGTTCGTTGTTATGGCTCATCTGCAAACAAACGGATATGGGAAGTTTGAACGTGTTTGGGAGTCATATAGTGGGAATTTTTTAGCAACATTTGCCGTTGATTTATCAGTGCCGCATTATGATTTTGGTAAGATTCCTATGTTGATTTGTATAAAGCTATGCGGGTTGTTATCCACCCTAAGTCATTCTAAGGTAGCGTTTCAAGTGAAATGGCCGAATGATATTTTGTTGAATAAAAAGAAAATAGGTGGAATATTAATCGAAAAAATTGACAATACATTTCTTGTTGGCATTGGTTTGAATTTACGACAGTCACCAAAAGATGGTAAGGTGTCTTATGCAACTACAAATGTATTGTCAGAGACTGGTGTGCAGATTGATACGATTAAAATATTAGATGAGATGTCTGAATATTTTCGTCAATTTGCAGAGATATTAAAAGAATGTGATGCTGCAGAATTGCGGCAAGACTATATGACCTTGTTAGAAGGACTAGGTCAGACACGTAAGGTTGTAACTCGTCACGAAACATTGTTTGGACAGTTGCAAGATATTAACAATGATGGTGCCCTGATTCTTGATGTAGACGGGGACAAGAAGCTGATTTATTCAGCAGATGTTTTTATATAGGAGTTTTGAGAATGTCAAAAGACAATAAAAATCAATCGAATCCGGAAGAGGGTTTAGTGTTTGTACCCCTAGGGGGAGCGGGCGAGATCGGTATGAATTTAAATTTGTACGGATACAATGACCAATGGATTATGGTGGATTTTGGAGTTACGTTTAAAGATGAATGTGGTATTCAAGTTGTTGCCCCAGACCCCAAATTTATTGAAGAAAATAAAGATAATTTACATGCGTTGATTTTAACACATGCCCATGAAGATCACGTTGGCGCAGTACCTTATTTGTGGTCTAGATTACGGTGCCCAATTTATGCCACGCCATTTACTATGGAAATCGTTAAAAATAAGCTGAGTGAGGCTGGTTTGATGGGGCAAGTTGAGCTGCATACAGTCCCTTTGGGCGGTAAAATAGAGTTAGGTGATTTTAAGATTGAATATGTTCATCTGGCGCACTCAATCCCAGAACCCAATGGTTTATTAATTGAAACCCCTCTTGGTCGTATATTCCATACGGGTGATTGGAAAATAGACCCCCATCCGGTCATTGGACGTGAAATGGATATTTCAGCTCTAAAGAAGATTGGCGATATGGGCGTTTTAGCAATGGTGTGTGATTCTACAAATGTGTTTGAAGAAGGTAATGCTGGATCAGAACAAGATGTGCGTGATGCTTTAATTGAATTGGTTAAAAAGCAAAAAAATCGAGTGGTAATTACCTGTTTTGCATCGAATGTAGCGCGATTAGATTCATGCGTCGCCGCTGCAAAAGAATCTGGCCGTTTCGTAGTATTTGTTGGCAGATCAATGGAAACAATGATCGAAGCCGCAACTGCTACAAAATATTTCACCAATATTCCTCATCGTATTAGCATTGATAAAGCATCTGAGTTACCTAGAGACCAAGTTTTGTACGTATGTACAGGAAGCCAAGGCGAGACAAAGGCTGCGTTAAAACGTATCGCAAGTAATAGTTATCCCAATATTCGTTTGGATAAAGGCGATTCTGTAATTTTCTCTTCGCGTAAAATTCCAGGGAATGAAACTAAAATCACCGAGGTGAAAAATGATTTGGTTCGCAATGGTATTGCTATTTTAAATCATAAGGAAAGTTTAATACATGTATCAGGTCATCCATGTCGAGATGATTTACGCATGATGTATGATTGGATTCGTCCAAAGATTTCTGTCCCCGTTCATGGGGAATATCAGCACTTGATGGAGCATGGACGATTTGCAAAAGAAGAATGTGGTGTTTCTAAAGTAATTACACCGCAAAATGGTTCTTTTGTTGTCTTAGGACCTCATGAACCCAAAATTGTTGAGCGCGTGCATTCCGGATATTTGGGCTATGATGGTCACGATATGATTAATATGGATGGCAGCATCATTCGAGATCGTCATAAGTTATCAGTTAGCGGGATTGTTTTAGCATCTTTGAATTGGGATTCTAAAACTAAAGCTATACTTGACGTTCAGGTTTCATCTCGCGGAGTGGTTGAGACGGGTCAGGACTCTGCAAGCTTTGAGCAGATCTTGGCAGAAAAGATTTATGACTCATTGAAAAAAGGTACAAAGTCTTCTCCCAGTCAGATGGAAGAAGAAGTTAAGGTGTTAATTCGAAGGCATATTAGTCGATTAAGAGGTATAAAACCTATTGTTATAATTCATAATCACGATTAACCTAATATTAGTATTTTTTTAGTACAGTATAAAAATTAATAACAAACAAAGAGTATAAAAATGTTAGCAAATCTTTTGGGTAAAGAATTTTATAACGCATACTTTCATTACATTGTTGGATTTGGAATTCTGATTCTTGGGGTGATTGTTGCTAATATTATCGTTAGGGTTCTTAGTAGTTTACTAGTTCATGCAGAGGCGACGGCAGAAGACAAATCTAAAGTTATAAAGTTAGTTTCTAAGATACATTTGCCAATAAACTTAGTGTTTATAGCTCTGGCGATATATATAGTCCACAAATTAGGAGATTTTCCAGCAAAGTTTGAGCCCTATTTGTTGCAAGGCGTTAAAACGATTTTAGACATATCGTTCTTTATGACAGTGTACCATTTCTTGGGAGCTCTTGTATTAACGAGGCTATTTAACGGATTTGGTTTGACTATTAATGATACGGTTAAAGAGCTGTTAGCGAATGCTGTCAAGATAGTGATTGCTGTATTGGGAGTTGTCACAGTTCTTGGAAATTTCAATGTTAATATCGGTCCTATTTTGGGTGGGTTAACACTGCTAACATCTGCGGTAGCTTTGGCAGCTAAGGACTCTATCCAAGGATTAATAGGTTCGTTAACGGTTGTTTTGGAAGGGAAGTTCAAAGAAGGCGACTGGATCAAAATGGGCGAGCTTCAAGGGTTTGTTGAGAATATTGGTATTCGTACAACTAGCGTTAGGGGCTTTGATCGCACCTTAACTACAGTACCTAACGATGCCTTTGTTGCAGCTTCAGTTACAAACTTTTCTAGTATTACCAATTGGGAAGTTAAGGAAGACATTGTATTAGCTCATACTTCAACCCAAGAACAACTGGAAAAAATCGTTGCTAATTTTCGTGATTGGCTTGTCAGTAATCCTGATATTGAGGCGGATCCTAAAAAAGCAATTATGGTTATTAGAGTCAGTAACTTAGTACAGCATGGATTTAGTTTGTTGGTGATGTTTTATACGAAAACAAATCAATGGCCAGAGCATGTTCGTGTGCGTGAGCAGTGTATGTTCCAATTATTAAAGATCGTTGAGGAAGCAGGAACTTCATTTGCTCATCCTACTCACAAAGTACTTTTAGATGGAAATCTATCTGTCGATAAAATAATGAAGCCTGAGCTAGAAAAATCTGCACCTTTGAAAAAGACTTCAGATAAAGTAAAACTTGAAGCACCTAAAGAGAAGAAATAAGGATTAGGTTGTTTAAGTCAAAAGATAATATTTTTTCAAAGCTTGTTCCTCAGGCGGCCGCATTCTTAAAGCAATTAGAGCTTTTGAATACGCCGCCTGTTGAGCAGGTGTCTGCCGAAGTTGCTCGGGATAATTATGAAAAATTGTCTAGGTATCAAGGTGGAGTTCCCATTTCTATGGCGCGTACAGAAGACAGAAAAGTCTTATCGTCAAGACACAAGTCTGCTATTCCAGTTCGAATATATTGGCCTACATTACAACAGTTACCACTTTTGATATATTTTCATGGAGGTGGATGGAGTCGTGGTAGTTTAAATACTCATGATGCTTTATGTAGGCGCATTGCAAAAGAAGCTAATTGTATTGTCATATCGGTTGAGTATCGTTTGGCTCCTGAGCATCCATATCCAGCGGCTATTGAAGATGCCCAAGATGTATATACATGGTGCTTACAGACTGCATCTTCTCTAGGTGCTAAGGCAGATCAAATTGCCGTCGGTGGAGATAGCGCTGGGGGTACAATTTCTGCAGCGTTAACGGCGTCATTGGTGGAAGCCAATTCCATAGTACCCAAGTTCCAACTATTAATTTATCCAAGCTTAGATTTAACATTTAAACAAGAGTCTATAAAATTATTTGAGGATGGTTTTTTTCTAACCAAAAACTCTCTAGATTATTATGCCGCTAATTATGCTAAGAATCAAAATCTTAAAGATTGGCGTGTTTCACCGTTGTTCTATAAAAAATTTGATAAGTTACCGCCTGCGATTATATTGACGGCGGACTGTGATCCAATTCGTGATGACGGGATGAGATATGGTAAGAAATTAATCCATGCAGGGGGGCAGGTTGCTGAAAAGAATATTCCGGGGGTGATCCATGCATTTATGCAGATGATTGAAACGTTCCCAATCCAAACAACACAAGCCTATAGTTGGATAGCAGATCAAATGAGATTATTGTGGAAACAATAGACCAAACGATCTTGATTTATATCCTTAGTTTATAGTACAAGTATCATACAAGGAGAGGTGGCCGAGCGGTTGAAGGCGCANNCAAGGGTTCGAATCCCTTTCTCTCCTCCATTTTATAGTTCAAGACTAGGATAGTCGTATGACCTCCAAACTAGAAATAGCTATAAGTACACCCGATGAAGCGGCTTACGTTGACAGCCTAATTGTAGAATTTAACCAAAGTCAAATCCCATTTTCTCAAGACCCAACGCCGATTGTTGCGAACTACGTTATTAAAGATAATGGTAACGTTGTCGCAGGGATTAACGCTATTATTTATCACAGGAAGATGTGTATGTTGATGAACAATACAGATGCCGGGGACTTGGGAGTCAATTGCTGCAGAAAGTAGAAGATCAAGCAAAGAGTTTTGGCTCTAAACTTCTGCATCTTGATACTTTTGATTTTCAAGCCAGAGATTTTTATCTGAAACAGGGGTATGAGATTTTTGGTACGTTGGAAAACTGTCCTGAAGGACATAATCGTTATTATTTTCAAAAAAAATTATGAATTGTATGCATAGGTCGGATCCATTTTATAGATAGATCCCAGAGATATTATGCTTTCTGATAAATGCCAGGAAAATCTTTTACTGCAGTTAGAGTCAGTTGATTGGTTTGGTTCTGTAAAATAAACTCAGAACTTCCTAAAATTAAGTATCCCCCTGATTTTAAGTGATTGTGTAAGCGTTGTATGACTTTTACTTTATCCTGCTCGTTAAAGTAAATTAGTACGTTCCGACAGAAAATCACGTTAAATGTTTGAGTAATTATCTTTTGGGGCTGAGTAAGGTTGTACTTTTCAAACTTTATCAACTCTTTCAGTTCGTTGCTAATCATCCAGCTGTTGTCGTTTTTCTTGAAATATTTAATCAATAACATTGCAGGTAAACCGCGTTGAATTTCAAAGTGTGAGAACGATCCTTCTTGAGCTTTATCTAAGATTTTTTTAGAGATGTCGGTTGCAAGAATATTGCACATAGACGATGAGATAGGGGTAAGAGTAAGAGGATTAGTTTTTCTAGCAAATTCTTGAATTAACATTGCAATGGAGTAAGGTTCTTGGCCAGAAGAGCATGCAGCACTCCAGATGTTAATGGGAG
This sequence comes from Candidatus Paracaedibacteraceae bacterium UBA6184, assembly GCA_002422845.1. Classification (GTDB taxonomy): domain Bacteria; phylum Pseudomonadota; class Alphaproteobacteria; order UBA6184; family UBA6184; genus Bodonicaedibacter. Next base: position 22,249 of record DITM01000015.1, on the reverse strand, counting down.
CCAAAGGAGATCCATTTGTGTATAGTTTTTCTAATATTTCTTGAGTAAAAAAATCAAATATTTTTTTATCGCGAAAAAATGATGACTCGTGAGTAACCAAAGCTTCTATGAGGGCTTGTCCAAAAGAAGAACCCTGTTTTTTTAAGAGGTCTACGACATCATTAAGTGTGGAGATGTTATCTTGGCGCATGATAGGCATTAATCTGTTTTCCAGCAAATAAATCTGGTTTTTTTGCAAAACTAATCCACAAGCTTGTTGAATATAACCAACAAGGTATTGAAAATTGCTATCCGTCAATGTGTTGTCAGATGGGGTCATTTTACAATCTTATGAATTAATTCTTTGATGTGTGTTAACGACATAACTTGTGTTGCAAGCCCTGCTTCAGACACTACTCGTGGCATACCCCACACGACACTAGATGCCTCATCTTGAGCGATCATGCCACCGCCAGCATTGATAATATCCCGGGCTCCGTCAAGCCCATCGTTACCAATCCCTGTTAGCATACAACCCAGCAGCCTATTTTTATACACCTTAGCAGCTGAAGAAAATAAAGGCGTTACTGAGGGGCGACAAAAATTTTGAGGAGGGGTTGTATTCACCTCTAATAATACCTGTGCATTTTTTGAGATAATTTCCAAGTGATACCCACCCGCTGCAAGATAAATACAATTGTCTGTAAGGTGAAGAGATTCAATTACTTCAATCGTCTTAATTCCGCTTGATTTTTGAATATTTTCCGCCAGCAATGCTGTAAATATAGGAGGCATATGTTGTACTATGAAAATAGGTATTTTGATTTGATTTAAACCACCCAAAATCTCTAATAAAGCCGCAGGTCCTCCTGTAGAGGATCCGATAACGACCGCTTGTGGGAATAAAGGTAATGCAGATTTGATTGGCATTGACCGCAGAGAAGCCGGATCCTTTGATGGCAGCTCTTTACTTAATAACCCTTGAATCTTTGCAGTTAGTTCTCTTTGAAAATCTTCAACAGAATACTGAAAGACTGATGGACTTGGTTTTGTTATATAATCACAAGCCCCCAAAGTTAGTGCTTGTAGAGTTATTTCTGCGCCTTTAACAGATAAAGTGGACGAGATAATAATTTTTGCCTTGGGATTGATTTGAAGTAAGCGTGGTAAGGCAGTGATGCCATCCATGATTGGCATTTGAATATCAAGAATAATGATATCAATTGTCGGGTTTTCTGCCAAAATGTTAATTGCCTCTTGACCATTAGATGCTAAATAAATAGTTCCTATGCCCGCAATGGCTTTTACTAATCTATGAGTATGGTTTTTAATAACGATAGAATCGTCAACAATTAGAATATCGTTCTTTGATTTAGTATTAAAGTTCATTCAAATGCACCAATCATAGATAATTTTTCTTCAATCATTTCTTTTGTAAAGGGCTTGATAATGTATTCATCTGCACCTTTAGACAGAGCCTCTTGTATGTGCTCTAGTTCTGCATTTGTTGTGCATAAGACTATTTTAGGTTTTTGACCATTGTCTAATTTGCGAACTAATTCTAAAAATTCAATGCCCGTCATGACAGGCATGTTCCAGTCAACAATTACGATGTCAGGCATTGCGTTCTGACAAAACTCTAATGCTATTTTACCATTTTCTGCTTCGTGTTGATTAAAGCCAAAAGGTTTTAAAATCATAGAAATTGCTTTGCGAATTGTGGAGGAATCATCCACTATTAATAACTCTTTCATAGGCTTTTCTCGTTGTTTGTACGTTCTTCTTGGATAATAAGATCTAATAAATGTTCCATGTTCAATCTGATAATTAAAGAATCATTGAATTGGCAAACACCTTCAGAGATGTCCCTCCAGTGTTGTTCTAAGGTTGAGGGGAGGGGGTCAAATTTACTTTTGGGTATATTCACAACATCGCCGACACTATCTACAACAAAGCTTAAGAGTTCTTGCCCAAGTGATACAGCGATATGCATGGAGTCTCGATCTTCAATGTTTATATTGGGATAAAACTTTAATCTTAAGTCAATGACGGTTACAACTTTTCCCCGCAGATTAATTGAACCCAAAATAGCCCTTGGAGCTAAAGGAATGGGAGTTATTTCTAATGACTTAAATATATCTCTTAGATGTAACACTGGGAATCCAAATAATTGATCACCTATTTTCACTGTTAAATAGTGGTCGTGAATACTGTCATCAGGCAGATTGCTTTTGAGAGTATTGTCTGTCATAAAAAACTCCTATACATTTATTTGTTTCGCAAAAACTTTGTTAATTTGACTAATTATTTCTTGGCGATCAAGTTTTTGAATAATTGGTTCATCAGATGTTTCTGGTGTTTGAGTTTGAGGTTCACTCGAAATAAATAACTTTGGAATGGTTGAGTTCGATTCTTGCTTTTGTAAGCCAGCAATGCAATTTGAAATTAGATCAGATTCTAAGTCTAAAATAAATCCATCTGCCTTTGAATTGAGTGAAAAGAACTTTTCTAATTCTGTTGGGTTTGTGATCGCAGTTACATAAAATCCAGAGATTTTTAAAAAAGGAATTAAGAAGTTAGCGCCATAAAAATGATCCCCTACAAAGACTAACTGTTTTTTCTGAGAGTTTTGATTTTTAGTTTTAGTATACCAATCAGAGAATTCAGCCTGTAAGAAATAGTCGGTATTAAGTATTTCAGTAGCATGCCCTTTTAAAATTATGGTTCCTAGTTTATCAGGCGCATGTGTCTCAAGCTTTAAATCCATCCCATCGCTTTCTACGATATCCAGGATTTCTTCAACAACCAGGCCAAGAGTATGACTATCTTTTGAAAAGACAAGCACGGGTTTTGTGACATTCTGCTGAGATGCATCAATCATAAAGACTAAAGACATCAAGCTATCGCGATATTGAATGCAAGGCTTGTTGTCAGAGTATTCTATCTGACTTAGATTGATTTGCTCTAAACGAGTAATGGTTGATAGAGGGATTGCTTTTGGAGTTCGATCTTGTGTTAAAAATAATAGAAAGGATTCCTCATGCTGGTTTGTATTTGCATTAGACTCTGTAGTTTGAGCTTGAGAGTCTCCATTTTCAAGATTAACATTTGCAAGCAATCCAGAAATATGGTTGGGATCTAATATTGTAATAACTCCGCCATCTCCTAGTATAGTGTTGCCTGCAAAAATAGATAAATTTCTTATTAACGACGATACAGGTTTTACTACGATTTCTTGTGTGTTAAATACCCTATCTACTATAATTCCAAAAAACGATGTTCCAAATTGAAGAACGATAACATAGTGTTTGTCATCCATCTTATTCTTAGACGTCAGCCCTAATAGTTCGTCCATGTGGGCTAAGGCTAAAAGCTTTTGACGAAGTCTTAGCACGGGGTGTCCATTAACATACTCAATTTTATTTGCGGAGTTTTCTGAAATCTGAACTAACTCAAGAATGTTAAGTTGTGGAATGGCAAAGCGATAACCAGCAACTTCTGCAACAAGAGCAGACACTATGGATAAGGTAAGTGGGATTTTGATGTTGAACGTGGTTCCTTTATGTTGTTTGGAGAGAATTTCAATCGTTCCACCAATCTTTTCAATGTTGGTTCTTACTACATCCATTCCAACGCCACGTCCAGAGATATTACTAACCACTGCAGCTGTTGAAAACCCAGATTTGAAAATAAATTGAAATACTTGATGATCAGTAAGTTGAGAAGCTTCTTCAATAGAAACTAGGCCTTTTTCAATGGCTTTATTTCGAATTTTTTCAACATCTAATCCTCGGCCGTCGTCAGCTATTTCAATAATAATATGACCACCGGCATGATAAGCATGCATGCGAATAATGCCTTTTTCAGATTTTCCTGTTTTGATGCGATCGGCGGGCGATTCAACGCCGTGATCCATAGCATTTCGAATCATATGGGTTAAAGGATCTTTGATAAGTTCGATAACTTGACGATCTAGTTCAGTTTCTGCACCTAATAATTCTAAGTCTATTTTCTTGTTTAATTCCTTAGCGGAGTCGCGCACAATCCTGGGTAGTTTTAACCATGCATTGCCAATAGGCTGCATGCGTGTTTTCATAATTTGCTCTTGTAACTCGCTGGTCACATAGTTTAGTCGATATAAAGGTAAATTTAGCGCAGAATTCTCTTCTTTGTCTGCCAATTGCATTAGCTGATTTCGGGTTAGTACAAGTTCGCCCACCATATTAATCAAGTTTTCTAGCGTATTAATATTTACGCGAATGGTTTGGTTTTGGTCATTCATTCCTGATGTTTTATCGGACGAACTTTTTTCATCTCTACTCTTTTCTGCCGACGCAGTTGAAACACTCGTATTAATGACTGGTTCTATAGGAGCAGAGACAGCCTGCTCAGGAGAGATTTGTTCTAAGTTGCTCGGTATTTCGATAGAGTCAAAATCAATTTCTTCTAGAGTGATTTTTGTTTCGTTTGATTTAGAATGACAGTGTTGTACTAATACTTGATGTAATTTTTCAATGATATCATCATCGTTGCCATCGGGTTCCCCTCCGGTCTCTGATAGTTTTGTGATGATGTTTTTTACGCCATCGATGCTTTCAAGAATTACACTAATGACCTCTTCGTCGATGGTTAACAGCTTGTCTCGCACTTTTACTAGAACATTTTCACTTGCGTGTGCAAGTTTTTCTAGTCGAGGTAACCCCACAAAACCACAGGTACCTTTAATAGTATGCATGGTGCGAAATATACTATTTAATATTTCAGGGTTTTCAGGGTTGTTCTCTAATTCTACAAGCTCTAAGTCCAGCTTACCTAAGCTTTCAGAGGTTTCAATTAAGAACTCGTTTAACAAATCATCCATGGATATGTCATTCATTAGTATTGTATGAATTTAGTGAAACATAAAAAATATAATAAAGACTTAATAAAGAAAGTTTTTGTTGTTTACTTTTTGTTTGTAATTGCCTGGTAGGCTGTAACCAATTGATGGAGAATTTGAATGTCAGAGGTTTTAAAAACCAGAGTTTTAGTGGTCGATGATTATAAAACGATGCGCACAATAGTTATCACTTTGCTTAATCAAATTGGATTTACAGAAATTGATGAGGCCGGTGATGGCGGTGAAGCCTTAGAAAAATTAAAAAAAAAGAGTTATGGGCTGATCTTTTCAGATTGGAATATGGTTCCGATCACGGGGATTGATTTTTTGCGTGGAGCCAGAGCGTTGCCAGAGTACAAAAACATACCTTTTATTATGATTACTGCAGAAACGACTATAGAAAATCTGACTCAAGCAAAAGCTGCCGGTGTTACAAACTATATCGCAAAACCTTTTACGGCAAACACCCTAAAAGAAAAATTAGAAAAAGTATTCGGCCAATTTTAGAGAGAGTATGATTATGAAATTAAAATTAAAATTGCCTGCATTTATTATATCGTGCACGATAATAACTGCTTTGGTGATAGGGTTTGTTGCGTTAACCTCAACTAGAGATGTAATCGTTCATTCTTTAGATCAAAGAGCCGGTGCGTTATTACAAGAAAAAAAGATGCAATTAATAGAACTGTTTCAATCAATCGAAACAGAAATAAAATTTATAACTCAAGATGATGCTGCATTAGCTGCTTTTGAAGGATTTAAACAATCTTGGATATCAGAAAAATTAACAACTAGCTATTTACAAGATCACTATATTTATAAAAATCCCAACCCAATTGGAAAAAAACATTTTCTAAACGATGGTATGGATGGTTCTAAGTATTCTGAAGTACACAAAGAGTTTCATCCATGGTTTAAGCGATACTTAGAAAAAGGCGAGTATTACGATATCTTTTTAATCGACCTTGAAGGAGATGTAATTTATACGGTATTTAAAGAGTTGGATTTTGCTTCCAACGTAAAGAATGGATCTGGAAAGGATACGGATCTTGGAGATGTTTTCAGACGTGCAATGGATCCAGCTTCTTTAGAGGGGCAGGTTTTTATAGTGGATTTTAAACCATATGCGTTAAGCGCGAATGCACCAGCTAGCTTTATTGCGACTCCTATTTTTAAAGATGGAAAAAAAATTGGTGTCATTGCTTTTCAAATGCCTATCGATAAAATTAATAGATTAATGGGCCAAAGAGATGGTCTTGATAGTTTAGAGGAATCTTATATCGTAGGAGAGGATGGACTTATTCGCAGTACGTCTAACTATGGCAATAATCAGCAAGTTTTACAAACAAAACTAGAAAACGATATTCCTAAATTGGGGGCAAGTGGAAATTCTGGTGCAATAGAAACAAAAAATTATAAGAATGTTGATGTTCGATCGTTTTATGTGCCGTTTGTTTTTCATAATTTAAAATGGACTTTGATTTTTGAAGAGGAATATGAAGAAGCATTTTCAGAGTATTCCGCATTAAAGAAAAAAATCATATTTTATACTTTAATAGTTGCGTTATTTGTGGCTATTCTGGGGTACTTAGGAGCGCTTAAGCTTGTTACTCGACCTATGAATGCAATTCGTCAAAATCTTAGCGATTTAGGCAAAAATGACACAAATATAATAATCTACGGTTTGGATCGTAAAGATGAATTTCTAGAATTTGCAAAAGCGGCTGAGACGTTTAGAGACAATATTCATAAAAATAAAAAACTGCAAGAGGAGCAAAGCCAGCTAGAACAAAAGGCAAATAGCGAAAGAAAAAAAGGCATGCTTGAGTTGGCTGATCACTTTGAGCAGCGAATGCAGCATGTGGTTTCTAGTTTGGCGGCTGCGTCGACAGAGCTTGCACAAACAGCAGAAAACATGAATGTATTAAGTTCAAATTCAAATGATACCGTAATGACGGCAAATCAAAGCGCATTAAATATTACACATCATGTCGATTCTGTTGCATCCGCATCTCAAGAATTATATTCATCAGTTCAAGAAATTTCTGTACAAATTCACAAATCTAATGACTTGATTTCGGAATCGGTGAACAAGGTTGAAGATGCAGATTTACATGCGACAAAACTTTCAGCCTCATCTCAAAAAGTAAGAGAGGTTATTCAATTGATTGCTGATATTTCTAGTCAGGTTAACCTGTTAGCATTGAACGCGACTATTGAGGCGGCGCGGGCGGGGGAATCAGGAAAAGGGTTTGCTGTGGTTGCAAGCGAAGTAAAAAATTTAGCAAACCAAACGAATAAATCAGTTGAAGAAATCGGTAAAGTAATTGATGAAATGGGCGGAGTATCTGCTGACATAGTTCAGTCGCTATCAGACATTAAATTATCCGTGAAGAAAATTTCAGAGTCTTCAGTGAGTATTGCTTCGGCAGTAGAAGAACAAACTGTGGCGACTAATGGTATTGCTCAAAGTGTTAAAGAAGCATCTCAGGGTACTAAAATGGTGTCCTCTGGTTTTGAGATGGTGCAGCAGAGCGCTATAGAAGTGAATACGTCTTCTCAGCAGATGTTGGATGCAGCGAGAGAACTATCGCGACAGGCTGAAGAATTAAAAAGTGAGGTTTCAAAGTTTATCTTTGAGATTAGAAATAGTTAACATTGACTGTGGAGTTCAATTGTTGTTAGCGGTGTAAATAGATTCACAAGGTGTTGGAATGGCCAAAGGTAAGAATGACAAAAAAGATCAACCTAATAAAGAAGGGTTGTCTGATGAAGAACTGCAGCTGAAGGCTTTTCAAGATGCGATAGACTTGGAAAATGCTAACTCGAAAAAAGAGTTGTCGGGTGCAATAAAGGCTTCAGAGTTTTTGCTGCAAGAGTCTATTGATGAATTATTTGAGAGTGACCCATCAGCCGCCGCTCAGAATGCTGGCGCTAAATTGTTATTGCATAAAAATAATCATGAAAATAAACAGTTTCCGATTCTAGATATTGTGTTTGATAAGTTTGTGCAGTTTTTTTCTACAAGTGCGAGTAATTTTCTCCAGAACAGGGTGGAAATTGTTAAGCTCAGAGTGCATTCTTTAATGTTTCAAGAATATCTGGATAACATATCATTACCTGCATTGTTTAATATTTATCAAATTGTAAACTGGGAATCGAAAGGTATAGTGACTATCAATAATAGCATGACTTATTCCTTAATTAATGTATTGCTGGGAGGAAAGAAAAATGGAAACTCTCAAAAAGAAAAGATTGAGGGTAGAACTTTTTCTAAGCTTGAAACAAATATAGTTGAGCGTTTTGTTTCTTTAGCTTTGCAAGATTTAGGAAGTGCTTTTGCATTTATACATCCGATGGAGTTCTTAGTTGAGCGACAAGAGACAATTCCTAAGCTGATTGGAAGCATTCAACAAAATGCGTTGGTAAGCTTTTGCTCATTTAAAATTAATATTGGTGATTTTGAAGGCATAATGGATATCGTTGTGCCTCACAATAGCTTGGATCCTATTAGGGAAGAGCTTGTTAAAAAACATGCTACCGATGAATCATTGGGTAAAATAAACAACTGGAAACCTTATTTGACCGAAAAAATTCTACAGACGGACATAGAAATGTCCGCTGTTTTGCTTGAGGAGACAATTTCATTGCTGGATGTCTTAAAGTGGAAGCCGGGTACATCAATACCCATTGATGTGCATCAGTTTGATTGCGTCGTTTTAAGAGTGGACAACAAAGAACTCTTCACGGGAAAGGTTGGACATCAAAACAGCATGGTATCTATAGAAATTGATACTGTTAAGGGGAGTGTATAAGTTTTTCATCGGGATAATTCTATTTACATCATAAGTTTGAGTGTGCCATGATCGGAGAATAATTGGGGAAGGGCAAATGAATACACTTGAACACATTCGTGAATTGCTGCAGCAGGCGGTGGTTCTACCTAAGCAAAAGGGCTCTGTCTTTTTTAAAACTGGAGCGGGTCAATATGCTGAACACGATCAATTTATGGGAGTCAAAGTTCCCATACTGCGACAAATCGCAAAACAATTTTCAAAACTACCAATACCAGACATCGAAGGGCTATTGAGCTCTGTATATAATGAAGAGCGGTTGCTTGCTTTGTTTATTTTGGCGGATCAATATAAAAAAGCAAAAGCTGATCTCAGGGACGAACTGTTTCAGTTTTATATGAATAACTTGAGATATGTTAGCAATTGGAACCTAGTGGATAGTTCTGCTCATTTAATCTTAGGTGTTCATGTGTTCGACAAAAGGGTGTCGACAGATATATTAATTCAGCTTGCTGGATCGGACGTGATGTGGGAGCGGCGAATAGCTATGGTTGCAACGTGGTGGTTTATTCGTAAAGATAGTCTTGAGCTGACGCCTAAAATTGCAAACCTTTTATTAAAAGATAGTCACGATTTAATCCATAAAGCAGTAGGTTGGATGCTTCGGGAAATGGGTAAAAAAGATGAGGAGTGTCTTGTTCAATTTCTTGATCAACATGCGACGCATATGCCGCGAACCATGTTGCGATATTCTATCGAAAAACTTTCAGAGGATCGGCGAAAAGCGTATATGACGGCGAAGTAAATTTATGGCGGATACTATTGCTTGCAATATTCTTAATTTCTGTAGAGAATGCAGCATATTTTATTAAGGGAATCTACAAATGATTAGAGCTTACAAAGAAGTAAATGATGACTTGTTATATTTTCACATCTGGGAAACAGACGAAAATAAGGCTGTTTTCTATCAAGGTGTAATGGGTAATGAGGGAGAGCTTGAGCATGTAAGTGCCAATAGCTCCGATGAGTTAACGGATAAAATCAATCACAAAGTTGATGAGCTGAATAAAACTGGCTGGAGCGGAATTGATGACGATGAATATGATGTGTTGATTATCGAATATAAAATTGAGGGTGACGGGACAGAAGCAGAGCATAAGAAACGCCAGGCTGTTCAAGACAAAATGAATGAGGTGTTGGGTTGGACGGGGGTTGGTTACTGTGACGGGGGCAGCATAGGAAGCGGTACTATGGAAATATGCTGCATAGTATTTGATTATCAACTGGCCTATGACATTATAAATGAAGATTTAAACGAAACAGAGTTCGCAGATTTTTCCAGAATTTACGTGGATTCTGAGGCTTAAACTTCTGTTTTAGCCCCTGCGATATTTCTTGAACACAGATTAAATGCTCTTTTTAATCCTATTTGATCTTTGTAATTAATACATGTATATTAATATGCGTTGGTTTAGGCCAACTATGATGATAAACGATGTGCGGAATAAGTGGAGCGGACCCGGGGGCGGTACCCGGCGCCTCCACCACTCTGATTGAGGGGGCGAAATAGGATCGACGCACATAATAAAGGCACGATCTTTCATCCGGCATGGTAACCGCCGATATCGGGCTAATTTTATAAATGCCAAAACTACAAAGGCACGTCGCGTAACTGCAGCTAATCGTAACACTGTTATCGGTGTAAGAGTAGCCGCATAACGCGAAGCGGTTTGGGGGCACCGGGCAACAGAAAGCCCCCGCTAATAACAAAAAAATAGGTGTGAAGTGTCGTTAATTAACTATGATCGATTAATCAAAGACAGTTTGAAGTATGTTGTAAGACGTGCTTTAGAGCACGTAGCCGATAAAGGGTTGTATGGAGATCAGCACTTTTACATTACATTACAAACAGAGTTTCCAGGTGTGGAAGCTCCGGAGTATTTGTTAAATGAATACCCTGATGAATTAACCATAGTATTAGAAAATCAATTTTGGAATCTTAAGGTTTTTGAAACCAGTTTTAGCGTATCATTGAATTTCAATTCAAAAATTGAAACTATTAAGGTACCATTTGATGCGATTTTAGAATTTTCAGATCCTTCCGAGGACTTTGTATTGCAGTTTGAGCTTAATGAAGATGAGCTTGGCGTGATGTTAATGGATGATGAATTAACGCAAGATTTAGATGATGAACATGGTGAGCGAGATAATAAAGTGATCTCCCTTGATTTGTTTAGAAAGAAATAGAGAGGATAAATTATGAATCAGAAGCAGTTAAGACCTTATTTGTATACGATTTTAGGGGTTTTAGTCGTTATTGTTGCGGGCGTATTTTTGCGTCAGTTTAATAAAAAATCAGAGGTTGAGTCTTTTGATCGTATAAAGTACGTCGAAGTAACTCCGGTAAAGTCTGGACAATTGCTGCGTAAAATTAATGCACTTGGTAAATTGGCGGCGAATCAATCGGTTGTCGTAAAAACTGAAATGCCGGGACGTGTTGCGAAGATTCATTTTAAAGATGGACAAGCTGTTAAACAAGGTGATCCTCTGATTGAGTTTGATAGCCAACAATTAAGATTAGAAGCTGAGCAAGCAAGAGCAAAAGCAGAACAATATTCTCAATTATATCAACGTAGTTCAGAGTTGTTTCAAAAGAAATTAATCAGTAGTTCTGAGTTTGAAAAAGCAAAAGCTGAACACGAACAAACCCGTGCGCAAGCTGCAGAAAAAGATTTGTTAGTTCGAAAAAGCATTATTCGCGCTCCATTCGAAGGTGTATTGGGGATTCGCGAAAAAGATATTAGCCCTGGTGCGTATTTAAACCAAAACCATGAAATTGTATCTTTGGTTGATATCGATCCGATGTTGGTTGACTTTAACGTTTCTGGTGCATATACCGCTAGCTTAAAAGAAGGTCAGGAAATTTTGATTTCCGTTGATGGTACTGCGCTAGAAAGTCTTTCTGCAAAAATTGAGGCAGTTGATGCAAGGGTTGATGAGGCTGGTAACACGTTGCGAGTTCGTGGATCAGTTCCAAATAAAAATGGAGCTTTAAAGCCTGGGATGTTTGCAAAAGTATTGGTAGTTATTGGTGAGGTGTCCAATGCGATTCAGGTTCCTGAAGGTGCGGTTGAGCGTAACGGAAACCAAAGCTATGTATATCGTGTGACCAAAATCCAAAGTAATGTTGGATATGCAGCGCTGACACCTGTTGTGATTGGTACCCGTCAAAGTGGTATGGTTGAAATCATGAAAGGGTTAGAAGCTAAAGATGTTGTTGTAACAGGTGGACATACAGGGCTTCATGATGGGCAAGAAGTTAGAATTCAAAAAACAGTAGCAGCTGAAGATGTGGCTCCGAAGCCCGAAGCGGTAGAAGATGTATCATCTGAAGTTCCAACTCAAGAATAAAGGGCAGTAATTTATGAAAATCTCAGAAATTTGCATTAAACGGCCGGTTTTATCGATCGTTGTTAACTTAATTTTGATTCTTGTTGGATTGGTTGCATTTTTGCGACTGCCCATCAATGAATATCCAAAGTTTGAAAAACCAACACTTAGCCTTGAAACAGAATTTCATGGTGCAGGTCCTGAGATTATCGAAAATACCGTGACGAAGGTATTGGAAGAAGAGCTTGCAAAAATTGAAGGCTTAGACTTCATTACGTCCACTAGTTTAAGAGGCAAGAGCAACGTTTATCTGCACTTTAACTTGGATCGTTCTTTGGATGCTGCAGCAACGGATGTCTTATTCAAAGTCGCCCGTATTCGTAGTTTATTGCCGACAGATGTACGTGATCCGGTGATGATTAAATCAGATGCGAACGCAAGCCCAGTCTTATATTTGGCATTGAACAGTTCTAGTCGTACAGAAACTGACTTAGCAGACTATGCTCGTCGTTATTTGGAAAACCCATTGGGTAATATTAGTGGAGTATCTAAGGTCGAGATCTTGGGGGGCGGACAATTCGTGATGCGAATTTGGTTGGATCCTCAAAAACTAGCAGCACATAGTTTGAATGCTTTAGATGTATATAATGAAATTCGTAAGCAAAACGTTGAACGTCCAGGTGGAAGCATTGTTGGTGGAGAGCGTCAGTTTAACGTTTCTACCACGGCTCGTATTCGTAGCCCTGAAGAGTTCAATCAGTTAATCGTTGGAAACAAAAACGGTAAGTTCGTTCGCTTAGAAGATGTGGGACATGCGATTGTTGGAACTCAAGATGAAACAACGTCTTTCGTATTTAATGGAAAAAAAGCGGTTGCCTTAATCATCTATAAGAAATCCGAAGGTAGCCCGATTGCTGTTGCAGATCTTATTAAGAAAGAACTGCCAAAAATACAAGAACGTTTATCCAATGATATGACGTTAAAGATTGCTTATGACAGTACGACGTTTATTGAAATTGCTATTAACGAAGTCTATGAGACGATCATTATTGCAATCATATTAGTTTTATTGGTGGTATTTGGATTTATTGGGTCTTTAAGGGCCTCTTTCATTCCCATGGTTACCATTCCAATTTCATTAATCGGAACGTGTATCCTAATCTATATTTGGGGATTTTCAATCAATATTCTAACGTTATTGGCTATGGTTCTGGCGGTCGGATTGGTTGTGGACGATGCTATCGTTGTATTAGAGAATATATACCGATATATCGAAGAAGGGTTGTCCCCAATGAAGGCTGCTTTAAAGGGTAGCAAAGAAATTGGATTTGCCGTGGTTGCCATGACAATTACGTTGGCGGCAGTGTATGCTCCATTATCATTGGCGCAAGGTGTGACGGGACAGTTGTTCCGTGAGTTTGCGCTTACATTAGCGGGGGCTGTTATTATATCTGGATTTGTGGCGCTTACATTATCTCCGATGATGTGTGCTCGTTTATTAAAGCCTCATCATGAAGATCAAGGTTTGATAAAATTACCGATCCTTAAGAAAGCCATGGATTGGATTGCTAAATCATTAAAGACACTTGATGAAGAGTACTTTAAGTTATTAAAATTTTCATTGAATCATCGCTTAATTGTAGTTCTTGTCGGGGTTGCCTTTACAGGACTGTCGTGGGGATTAATGACGAAATTTCTACCCTCAAAATTCGTACCTGAAGAAGACAGAGGTATTATCCGAGGCAAAGGTGATGCAACAAAAGGATTAACCATAGAAGCGTTGGATCGTTATGTTGTGCAGCTGGATAGTATTATGGATAACAACCCAGCAATTGAAAATCGTTTGTTAATGGTGAAAATGCCAGAGGTGACTGTTATTTCATCATTAAAGCCATGGGCGGAACGTAAAAAGTCTAGCCATGAGATTTTAAAGGAATTAAATCCTGAACTGAAAAAAGTTGTGGGCTTGGGCATTACACTCAATAACCAACGCTCATTCGGCGGTGGCGGAAAAGAAGAAGGATCTATGACCTTTGTTCTGCAATCGATGAAACCTATGGATGAGATTATTGCGACGTCTCGTAAGTTGTTGCAAGGATTTGCAGATCAACAAGATGAGATTGATTTGCGATTCTATTTGCCAGTGAACATGCAGGATTTTAACGTCAATGTTAACCGAGACGTGTCTGCTTATGTTGGTATTTCCGCGGAAGACATTGCGACAACCATGGAAATCTTTACGAAAGGTAAGAAGGTTGGAAATTATATGCCACTAGGTGATACCAAAGAGTATGACATTATGGTGGGTGTAGAAAAAGAATTCCGAAGGTCCCCATCTGATTTATCGGATGTATACATGCGCGTGCTTAAAAAGAATGAAGAAAAGACAGTTCCGATTTCTCAGCTAATCAGCGTAGAAGAAAAATTGGCACCGACTCAGATTGAACACTATAACCGTATGCGGAATATTGTATTCGTTGGCGATATCAATTCTAAAATGTCGTTATCGAAGGCTGTCAGTAAGGTAAAGGATATTGCAAGCAAAACAGTTAGTAAAGATTACATAGTAGAGTTTACGGGTGAAACACGTAAGTTCTTACAAGAATCTGGAAATATGTTGTTCGTGTTTGGTTTGGCGATTCTGTTCATTTACTTGGTATTAGCGGCACAGTTTGAAAGCTTTATCGATCCATTGATTATATTGTTCAGTGTGCCCTTGTCATTGGCGGGAGCTGTTATTACATTACTGTTGATTAAAGATGGTAGCATGAATATTTTCAGTCAGATTGGTATGGTGACTCTAATAGGTCTGATCACGAAACATGGTATTTTGATTGTGGACTTTGCGAATGCATTACAAGAAAAGGGTAATACAGCGCTTGAGTCTGTTATCGAGGCATGTCGTTTAAGATTGCGTCCAATCCTAATGACGACAGGTGCAATGGTCTTTGGTGCGATACCTTTGGCATTAGCAACTGGAGCAGGGGCAGAAATTCGTAGCAACGTGGGTTGGGTAATTGTTGGAGGTATGAGCTTTGGAACATTGTTCACATTGTTTGTGGTGCCTGCTGTTTATACATACTTGAGTCGTAAGCGAGCAATTCACCCCGATTTACAATCAATATAATATTATTTAACACCTCTTCGGAGGTGTTTTTTTTAACTCTATGAACCGAACTGCTTGCATATGACGAACGCTTTTGATAGTCTCTGCAAGACTAAGAAAGAGAGAGAATGCACGGACATATAAAACAACCTTCATCTGCCGTTAATCGTTTTTTTCAATCATTTAGTTTTCGTTATATACCAAAGCCTATTTGGGCACTTTCAATTTCTACATTATTAATGACGTTATCTGGATCCATTGTATTTACGATAGCTCCCCACTATTTGATTGACGTATTACATTTAGACAAACAATCTGTTGGATGGATGGAAGGCGTTGTGGAATCATTCGCATTAATTGTTCGCATGGCTTCGGGATCGTTAAGCGATTTTTTTGTGCGACGAAAATCTATTATATTGATGGGATACATTTTGTCGACTATTGCTAAGGTTGGGATGCCTTTTGCTTATGGAGTGTCTATGTTGTATTTTGCGCGCATTACAGAGCGTGTTGGTAATGGGCTGCAAGCTGCGCCTAGAGAAGCTTTAGTAGGCGACCTTGCTCCTGAAAAAGTACGTGGTGCATGTTATGGGGTAAGAAATGCGTTTGGTAAGGCGGGGTCTTCCTTAGGTGCACTTATTGTGTTTTTTATTCTGTTCAGTGCATTTACAACACATGTTGATGCAGAGACGTATCAATTTATATTTTTGGTTGGGATTATCCCATCTGTAGCTGCGTGTATTATCTTATATTTGTTTGTGCACGACAAAAAGCCAGATGTGAGCAGCAAGCCAAAGTCTGTAAAACCGTTGCGTTGGAATATTAGAGACTTAAGGTATTTAGGAAAACGGTTTTGGGTTTTGATGATAGTTGTAGCTATATTCAATTTTTCCCATTTTAGTGAAACCTTTCTACAGTTAAGAGCCAGAGAAGTTGGTGTGTCGGTTGTGTATGCACCCTTGGTAATGGTGCTAATGAATCTAACAATTGCATTAGCATCCTATCCCGTTGGAAATCTGTCGGATAGGTTTGGGCGCAAGATATTTTTATTCATTGGATTTATCTGTGTCATTTTAGCAGATATATTGTTGGCGTTGGGTGATGGGTATCTGTCAGTGTTTGCCGCAATTACATTCTGGGGAGTCCAGATGGCAATGACCCAAGGAATGATTGCAACATTGGTCACGGATACGGCTAACCCAGATTATCGAGGCACAGCCTTTGGCGTATTAAACGTGTTAACAGGGATCGTGTATTTTATCGCAAGTCCATTATATGGATGGATCTGGGATACATTTGGTGGCATGTGGCCATTCTTGTGCAGTGCTGTCATTACAGTAATTTCATTTGCATTGTTATACGGAGTGATGCGCACCAAGTTGTTTAAGAGTGAAATAAATAGCTATACGCACGCATAAGTAGGCTTTTACGATCACCTTTGATTGAGATGAGTCCTTTTATGGTTCCTTCAAAGACTTGATTTACTTTTATAGGTGAGCCAGAAATATGAGCAGACTGTTTTGAAAACCCCATTTTATGTAAAGAGATATAGAAGGGGTTAATTTTGTCGGATTCAGGAAAAAAAATAGCATCTTGACCACTGGCAATTTCCATACACTGGCAAACAGAAGCTGTGCAGTTTAATTGAATATTATCAGAGGGTGTTTTTACAGAAATAGCCATAACTTCGGCTGGAAGAATAGTTTCTGTACGCCATGGCACTATTACCACGATCGCGAAACATATTATTATTAATAAAAACCTATTATTGCTTAACATTATTATTTTCTTTTTTTGCAGCTCTTATTATTACGCGTAATTTCTTAATTATTTATGAACAATACTTTCTTTTTTCTTAATCCTTGTTCTTTCGTTTCTGCATTTAACTAGCCAGACATTATATCGAGGATGGTTTACTAGCGTTGATAAGACGGGGGAAGATGCAAACATCCAGCCCGAAAATAACTTTCTAGGGAGGCCGTTTTTGGGGTATTCCCAAATAGCCATAAATGATTTTGATTCTGGGGGGGCAAAAGGTGCGGACTGCCGACACACGGTAACATTAATTTTTAACTGCCCGCAGGAGATTGTTTTTCCAATTTTTGCATCAATTAACTTAAATCGACCCGTAACTTTATCGACCCATTGCAGCTGGGCATACTGAGTATTTAATAAGGTGTCTTCTTCTTGAAACTCTTTTGATTCATCTGAAGAAGGGGGAGGGTGATCGCTAGGCGTTGAAGCATTGAGGGTGGCAATGCAACAATAACATAACATAAAAAGTCTTAAGGAGGATTGCATGTTATTTTTTCTTCTCGCCGCCAAATACAACCTGACTAACCACGCTTTCTAAGTCTAATGAAGATTGATTGTTATAAAAGATTTGCCCTTCAGTAATGGGATCTTGTCCAGGACCGACTTCGACAGACACAAATTTTCCGCCCATGATGCCTTCGGATTTGACGGCAAAAGAGCTGTCGGAAGGAATCTTGTAAGACTTGTCTAGTCCAATGACTAATACGGGAGTTAAGCTGTCAGCATCAAGCTTTAAGTCGAGAACGCGACCAACTTTTACACCGCCTAATTTAACATCGCTGCCTTTTGATACTCCCGCGACGGTTTGGAAATAGGCGCTTACGGATAAAAGATCTCCATTTGATTTTACGTCATTTTTTTGGAAAAACACCCACAATAAAAAGAGTGTTAAAATAACGATACAAAAGCCTAAAAGTGATTCGATGTAATTTTTTTGCATACCTTGCCTTATTTATCAGGTGACCAACTGTCATAATACTTTAATGCAGAATGGGGTATGTTTTCAATGGAAGTTATTTGTTTTTGTGCAAATTTTGTTCCAGTGGTATTCGGAACCCAGTTATTTCCATGTCTTTTCGGAGGCAAAGTCCATAAAAACGATAGCCAGGCCTGCCAATCTGCTGGGATTTTAGAGGAATCGTATATGCCGTTGTATATCACCCAACGTTTTATTTTTTTAGAATTTTTTGTTTGGTAATAGGCGTTGCCAAAGGCATCGGTATCAATATATCGTCCAAATAATTTTGTATACAGCAATAATCCAAGGCGATTTAACATTTTTTGTTTATAAGTTCGTTGTTTTTAGTTAATGTTAGGTCAAAAGTATTGCAAATTCATTAATGAAAGAAGAGTATGATTAATTTTTTTGGATATATTTGTTTAATTATTGCGTTGATAGCCTCGTTAATTCAAACATTGGGGGTTGTCCCCCACCAGATAGCAAGGTTAGGGCGACCGGCATGTCAAACAGCCGCCTTGTTTACATTAAGTGCGTTTGTGACATTGTGTATTGGGTTTGTTCTGCATTCTCCAACGTTATTAGTTGTGTTAGAAAATTCATCGGCGCTTAGTCCTTGGTATCTTCGGTTAAGTGGTATGTGGAACAATCATATTTCCTTGATGTTAGTCTGGATGATGATGTTTTCATGTTTTAGTTCTTTGTACGTTATTCGATCGAAACATCGAAACATTGATTATTTATCTAGACCTGTTATCGGTGTTCAAGGGTTTGTCCAAAGTGGATTCTTATTGTACATGGTGGCGTTTCTATCCCCCTTTGAATTAGCAAAATCACAAGGAGTCGGCGTTGTGCAGGGGGTGTTTTTGCTTAATCTACATCATTTGTTGATCTATGCTGCATATATGTTGATTTCGATTGTATATGCATTGGTTATTGGAATTTTGATCGAAGGAAAGCGTGTAGGGCTATTAAGCAAAGAAGCGTTGCCCTGGTTGCAACCTAGTTGGGTGTTGTTGGCTATAGGGTCTGTCTGGGGCATTTTTCAAGGGTATGGTAGCAACGGCAAGATAGTCTTAAAATATGGAACTGTGGAATATGAGTCCTTAATTACATTGGGATTAATGACCACTCTATTGTTGTTGTTGAGGTATGTAGATCGTAGTCGAATCATTAAGAAACTAATTTTGTTGGTGGGCATTGTAGTATTTTTCCAAGGGTTGTTTGGTAGCTTGATACACCAACATGTAAGATCGTCATCCCCGGGGTTGCTGGTGAAAGACCTACACGAAGCAAAATTCTTATTTTTATTTATAGGCATTGGAATTTGTTTTAGCTTAATGATATATACAGGGCGAGTAATTCGTAGTTTGCGTAAACACAAACTGGACGTATAATGAATAAGTTTCCCACAGCAGTTGGAGATATTGTTGCACCGATAGTATTTATGCTGTTTGTTGGATACCAGGCTGGAAAATATTTAGATAAGCTGGCGATATCCATGGCAATGGGTTTGTTGTTGGGGTTTGTGGTAGCAATGTTTAACATGTGGAAATTAATGAAAAAGCTGAGGCGAAACGATGAATAATCCAATGCATCAATTTGAAATTCATAAGCTTTACGACCTGGAACTATTTGGGTTTGATATTTCTATTACAAACTCAACCGTATTCATGTTGATTGCAACGGCATTGATTATAGCAATTTTATCGTTGGGAGTTCGTAGAAACTATCACTTAAGAGACCCGAATAAAGCAGAGGTTGTTTCAGAGCAAGCGTTTAACTTTGTCGCAAATTTGGTGCATGAAAATTGTGGGCCTGAGGCGCGTAGATACTTGCCCTTTGTGATGTCATTTTTTATGTTGATTGCGATGGGTAATATCTTGGGTATGGTGCCATATACATTTACATTTACCAGCCATATTATTGTTACGTTTGCCATGGCTGCAATGGTGTTTGTGGTGATAACGATCATAGGGTTTATGCATCACGGCTTGGGGTATTTAAAGATTTTTTTACCCGATGGCGCGCCATTATTCCTTGCGCCTATTTTAATTCCGATAGAGCTGATTTCATATTTGTCCAGACCCATTAGTTTATCGGTACGTCTGTTTGCAAACATTATGGCTGGGCATATAGTATTAAAAATCTTTGCAGGCTTTATTATTAGTTTAGGGATCGTCGGAGGCGTGATTCCATTGGGAATGACGGTTCTTCTGACGTTTTTTGAAGTGTTTGTAGCACTTGTTCAAGCATATATTTTTGCAATCTTGACTTGTGTCTATTTGAATGATGCATTACATTTGCATTAATAATTTATTTAATTGGTTAAGAGGTTCTTATGGATATTGAAGCAGCAAAAATGATCGGTGCCGGTTTGTGCATGATCGCATTACTAGGAGTTGGTATTGGTCTTGGAAATATCTTTTCAAGCTTTATTAGCTCGGTGGCTAGAAACCCGTCAGCCAGAGACCAAGTATTTGGTATTGGTATGATTGGATTTGCCGTAACGGAAGCTGTGGCGATCTTTGCTATGGTTGTTGCGTTTATGATTTTGTTTAAATAAGTAACGAAGGTCATTATGCCTCAGTTTGAAATCTCAACATTTTCATCGCAGTTGTTTTGGTTCTTCATATGCTGGGGTATTGTGTTTGTGTATTTGTGGAAGTTTCTTGTGCCCCGAATGTCAGCCAAACTGTCTGAACGAGAGCGCAAAATAGAAAGTATACTTGCAGAAGCAACAAATTTTGATCATCAAACAGAAATGATGTTATTGCAATATAACGATAAGCTAAATCATTTTAAGCAAAAGCAAAAAGCAAAGTTGCAGCAAACAACTGAATTTATTCAAAAAAGCAAAGAGGATTTAGAGTCTGACTTAAAGCAGGACTTGGATGCTCAAATGTTGGCACTTGAGGTAAAGCTTCAAAAGTCTCAGGATACGGTGCTGAAAAAATTACCTTTGGAGCTTGAGTCTGTATTAACTGAATTTGCTCAGCAGCAGGTTCCGTTTAAAGTGGATGGAGACAGCATCGGTAACTTGTTAAAGGTAGAAATCAAGAAGTTGAAACACCATGATTAATACACCAGAATTTTGGGTTGGCATTTCATTTTGTATCTGCATCGGGATTTCTTATAAATTAATTTTCCCAGCATTAAAAGCAAGCTTGGTTTCCCATCAACGCGAGATTGAAAGATTGTTTTCAACTGCTGAAGCTGTGTTGCAATCAGCAGAGAAAAAATTTAGCCTTGCTCAAGAACGGTTTAATGCGTTGCCGGATCTAGTTGCTGAGATGGAGAAAGAGTTTGATTCTAAGGTAAACCATTTGCTTCATGAGTGGGCGATTCAACAAGAGAAAATTACGAAACGATATCGTTTCTTGCAAGAACATAAATTGCAACATTTAAACGACCATGCAAAAATTCAGAGCTATGCCTGTATTTCTGATGTATGTGTAAACGCTTTGCAAATGTACGTCAATCAACAGATAAGCGCTAAAAAACATCAGCAGCTTGTAATAAACGCACTGAAGAATATACCAAAATAATAATTATAATAATAACTGATAAGGAAAGTTCAATATGCAAATCTCAAAAGAGTCTTTGGATACTATTTTTAATGCCGCTAGAACGTATCATGGATGGTTAGACACCCCCGTTGAGGATAGCCTTTTAAAGCAGGTTTATGATTTAATGAAGTTCGGTCCAACGTCAATGAATTGCGGTCCAGCACGAATTGTATTTATTAAATCTAAAGAAGCGAAGGAGCGTTTAAAACCATGTGTGGCTGCGTTCAACGTTGAAAAAACTATGGCGGCGCCTGTGACCGCGATTGTCGCGTATGATTTGAATTTTTATGAGAAAATGGATGTCCTGTGGCCACACGCTGATGCTGTTTCCATTTTTAAAGGAAACGATAAGCTTGTTACAGAAACGGTGTTGCGAAACAGCTCATTGCAGGGGGCCTATTTTATGATTGCGGCGCGTAGCTTAGGATTAGATTGTGGGCCCATGTCTGGGTTTAATGCGGCGACATTAGATCAAGAATTCTTTCCTGAAGGTACGATTAAATCTAATTTTTTGTGCAATTTGGGATATGGTGATCCAACGACATTATACCCAAGAGGGGCTAGATTAGCGTTTGATGACGTGTGTGAAATCGTATAAGCAACCTGCGGTTGCATCCGATAAGCAGACTTTGAACCCATTACGGGCGTGGGAGGGGTAAGGTTTGAAAATGAATTTGAAATGATTTCGTGTGTAAGTGGATATACTCCGTTTGTTAAGGTCATTGTTAAAGTGGTTTACTTTTTTAAGTTAAACGCACC
>DITM01000074.1 GCA_002422845.1 Candidatus Paracaedibacteraceae bacterium UBA6184 | reverse complement strand
TCGGTGACACCCATTAAGTTAGATTCGATGTGATCTAACACAGTTTACAAACAATACTCTGGCTATATCTCGGGCTATATCTCGAAACCTTTAATTTTATCAAAACATTGGATGCAACGTGCGCTTTACGCGCCATAGTCGGGCAGTTGCGAGGTTGGGCTTGCGATGGTGGGATTAATGTTAACCTATTGGATGCAACGTCACGTTGCCTGGGAAGAAGAATATTTTATAAGATCATTTTTGTTAACCTTTGGTTAACGTTTGATCGGTATTGTGAATACATTAGCCAGATGCCCCTGGCTAGTCATAGACCCCTTCAGTTCCCTCCAAGCCACTGAAAGGGGTCACCCTTAGAATTAGTTGCTGTAATTATTGAGAAGAAGCGTTTAGTTGAGCCAACAGTCTTTTTAACTCATCTTTCATTGAATGTGTTAATGCTTTTTGGAGTGCAAGTTCGTATACCATTTCAGCGTCATCGGGGTATCCTAATGACACAAAATGTTTTCCAATAACTTTTAATGTTAAGACTGATTCATTCGGTATATTTTTTAACCATAATTCTTTGGCGGTGCTTCGAATCTGCTCTAATAATTCAGGAGACGTTCCTGCTTTTGCCAGCCATAAATATTGACGAGCTAGTTTGTTTGCAAAAGTGTTTCTGTGAAGTGGAGATGTTAATTTTTGGCTAAGTTCTATAATCTTTAAACATTCTTCTTGCGCAGAAAGAATCGCAGTTGCCAAAGCGTGCGAGGGTTCAGAAGAATCATTGCTATTTAATTGTTCGCAGCCAAATACTAAAGGAGTGCTAATTCCAAAAGTGCTGAATACCATTATGATGAATATGCGCATGAAGGCTCTCCTAATTAAATGTGATTTGAATTTAGCGATGTTGTAGATTGAAGTCAATATGAGGCGAAATAATGATGGTGTTTTTTTAGGGGGTATTGTACGTTGAGGGCTGAAACTAATAAACGAAAGGAAAAACCATGTCTTGGAAGCCAGCTAATATTTCACAATGTTCACCGTGTGTCGTTGTAAAAAACTGCAAACAATCCATTGATTTTTATACAAAAGCCTTTGGATTTAAAGAGCACGAAGGAACATCTGTTGATGAACACGGCGATGTTCAACATGCAATGTTACAGTTAAGTGATTGTACGATTATGTTATCCCCTGAGGGGGCTTATGGAATGCCACACAAGACGCCCGCGTCGTCTGGCGCTCCATCTCCAATGGGATTATATCTGTATGTTGAAAATGTAGATAAATTGTATGACCAGGCGGTTGCTGCTGGAGCTAAAAGCTTGGGCAAGCCTGAGGATGCATTTTGGGGCGATCGATTCTGTCGACTTGTAGATATCGACGGATACGAATGGTCATTTGCAACGCACGATGAAGAATTGTTCAAAAAGCATCTAGAACACAAACACACAGGCGACTGCTGTTAATTAAATTCTTTAATTCCCTCATTTTTTAATGGGGGAGCTTTTCTAAAGCTTCTGTCCATTCCTTAGTGGCTTTATGCAGGTTATACAAACTCTGTAGGTGTTGCGAACTCATATTTTTCCATCGTGAATCATGAGGTAGCCCTAAAGATAATAGCTTGCTCTGCCATTGAAATTTCTCTGATGATAGAATCATTTCCATAAGTTCGTTTAAAGGATCGATCGATGGTGATTGATCCGTTGTGGTATGTTCTGAGTGGGTCGCTAGTCTAGTAGGTTCAGGTTGTTCCACACTTATTTCGACGGGTGATATTGCTGTGTGTAGCAGGTTCTCAGATATGGCGATATTATTTATTGTAGTTTGTGCAGTGTTGAGCCCTGATATTTGAGGTATTATTCTCATGGCAGATAAGGTTGGAGTCAAAGCTACAAGTGTAGTTAAGGCAATTTTAAGCATCATATTTTTTCCTTTATTGAGTGTAAATTCAAAGTAAAGATTTTGAGTTATTAAACATCTTCAATTATAGCGTTTAGAATTGCTTGAGCACGTTCTTGCGAAAATACAAAGCCTAGTACATTCATCATGCTCTCCATACAATTGGGTGCAATTTTAGTAAGTGCAATACCTATTTCACGTTCAAAATCGGTAAACTCTGCGCCTGTTCTTTTGAAGTCTAAATTAAGAGGTGTTTGATTTGCTAATATAATATCAATTTGTTTTTGAGATAAAACAAGCTTATCAGGACTGGTTAGGGGCGATGATGTGGGTTCTTGATTTGAATCGGAAAACACAACGAATTGTCCAGTTCGAAAGTAACAGTGGTTCAGCAATAGACGAGAGGGTGGAGCTGAATGAGCTAAATTGTGAGCTGCAGCATTCATTCTAGCTTCTATAGCAGCAGCTGTTACTGCTGAAGGTGAGGGTAGATTCAAAAAAGTCATAGCAGATAAGGCGGGAATCAAAGCTGCAAGTGTGACTGTGGCAATTTTGAACATCATTTTTTATATCTTTCTATATCATGGTATTTTAATAGTGTAGCATCCAAAAATTAACCCAGTCTTAACTTTTTTATCATAATTTAGCACTCTGTGTAAAAGAGTGCTATTGACATTCATATTTAAATGCCTATAATAACAAATACTTAAAGTTAACATCATTGGGAGATAACCATGGGTACAACTCAAGTGCAGGTGTGTCTTAACGTGGGGTTTATGAGTGTTAGGTTTGTTAAAGTATTTGAGGCTTCGCGGCTTCCAGAATTTTTTACGATTCATGAAGCGGCAACTGCTGCTGTTTCTATTAGTAAAGACAATCCATTGCCAATAAATTACGATGAAGCGTTAAGAGGTTTACTTGTTGCAACATTGGATGATTCTTTTAGGGGAAGCTTGTTGCATGTACAAGAGCAACAAGTTGAAGTAGAAGAGCACCTTACAAAGTTAGCGAAATTAGCAAAAGACAATAACTTGCCAGAGCCACAGAGGGGTGAACTGCTTTGTAAAATGAGGAGTATATATGCTGAGCACAAAGAAACTGATGATATTTCAATAGTTTCTGATGGCAAAATTCTAGAGATTTTTTCAAACAAAGAGTTGTTATTGTTAGGTTTTTGCACAAGTGGAAGAGCGAATAGTGAGCTTCGACCAACAAAAGATGTCTTGATCGAAGAAAGTTTTTTTATTGGGCTTCTTTGTTATTATGTTGCTCAATTTCAAAAGCTTGTTGATAAAGATAACCTGCCAAAAACTTTTGCAGAATTAAATGCTAAATACCCTCACGAAATGAAACAATTTAAAAAAGAACTACCATCACACTTTAATTTTCCAAATAACTTTGATGGCACGGATCTTGAAAAACAACCCAATATTTTTATTGAAGAATTTAAAAAAATGAAAATAAGTAAGAAACTTTTCAATTCATGGTATAAGAAATACCTAAATAAAAATTTTAATTAATCTAAAGGAGAAGTAAAAATGACATTTAAACCATTACACGATCGCGTTTTAGTTCAACGCCAAGAGTCCAGTGAAAAAACACTGGGTGGAATTATTATTCCAGATACTGCAAAGGAAAAACCAGCTGAAGGTAAAGTCATTGCAGTGGGCGATGGGCTTCGCAAAGAAGACGGTACAATTTTGGCTCTTAACGTAAAAGTTGGCGACAAAATTTTGTTTGCTAAATGGGGCGGAAGCGAAGTGACGATTGATGGTAAAGATTTCATCATCATGAAAGAGTCAGATATTTTAGGAATTTTAAACTAATTAAGTAGGAGATATATATTATGGCTAAAAGAATTTTATTTGCAGAAAAAGGGCGTGAAAAAATCCTTCGTGGTGCACAAATTTTGGCAGACGCAGTAAAGGTAACGTATGGTCCAAAAGGGCGTAATGTAATCATGGAAAAATCATACGGCGCACCAAAAATTACAAAAGATGGCGTAACTGTTGCTCGGGAAGTTGAGCTGGAAGACAAGTTTGAAAACTTGGGCGCTCGCACAGTTCGTGAAGCGGCAATTCGTTCTGCTGACATTGCGGGTGACGGTACTACAACAGCAACGATTCTTGCTCAGGCAATTTTGACTGAAGGTCATAAAGTAATTGCGGCAGGAATGAACCCAATGGACATTAAGCGCGGCATTGATCATGCCGTTGAAGTTGTGGTTGAGCATTTAAAGAATAGTGCAAAGAAAGTTAGCACTAATGAAGAGATTGCTCAAGTTGGTACAATTTCAGCAAATGGTGAACGCGAAATTGGCGATATGCTGGCGAAAGCAATGGAAAAAGTGGGTAAAGATGGTGTGATCACTGTTGAAGAAGCAAAATCATTAGCAACTGAATTAGAAGTTGTTGAAGGGATGCGTTTTGATCGTGGATATTTATCACCTTATTTTGCGACCAACACTGAAAAAATGATGTGTGAGTTGGAAAATCCATTTGTATTGATTTATGATAAGAAAATCACATCATTGCAACCTTTGGTTCCTGTGTTGGAAAGCGTTTTGCAATCTAGCCGTTCATTGTTGATTATCGCAGAAGACGTTGAAGGCGAGGCATTGGCTGCGCTGGTATTGAACAGATTGCGTGGCGGTTTACGTGTTGCTGCAGTTAAGGCGCCTGGATTTGGTGATCGCCGCAAAGCAATGTTGGAAGACATCGCTGCATTAACGGGTGGTCAATTGATTTCTGAAGAATTGGGTCTTAAATTAGATGGCATCACGGTTGATATGCTGGGGTCTGCAAAGCGTATTGTTGTATCTAAGGATGATACTGTTGTTGTTGATGGCGCGGGTAAAAAAGATGATATTCAAGCCCGTTGCAACCAAATTCGCCAACAAATCGAACACAGTGATTCAGAATATGATCGCGAGAAATTACAAGAACGCCTAGCTAAATTAGCTGGCGGTGTTGCAATTATTCGTGTGGGTGGCGCAACAGAAGTTGAAGTAAAAGAAAAGAAAGATCGCGTTGAAGATGCTATGCATGCAACACGCGCTGCAGTTGCCGAAGGTATCGTGCCTGGTGGTGGCGTTGCGTTATTGCGTGCCATTAAAGCACTTGAAAGCATAAAGTTAGACCATCAAGAGCAACGCGTCGGTGTGGATATTATCCGCAAAGCATTGGAATCTCCGATCCGTCAAATCTTAATTAATGCGGGAATTGATCCATCTGTGATTGTAAACAAAATTACAGAAAACAAAGATGTTAACTTTGGGTTTGATGCTCAAAAAAATGAATTTGTTGACATGTTGAAAGCTGGAATCATTGACCCTGTAAAGGTTGTGCGTTCTGCCCTTCAAAATGCAGCATCAGTGTCTGGTTTGTTAATTACAACAGAAGCAATGATTGTTGAAAAAGAAGAACCAAAGTCTGCGGCTGGGGCTCCACACATGGACCCAAGCATGATGGGCATGTAACCCTGAATCTTACTAAATAGAAAAACCTCCCTTCGGGGAGGTTTTTTTAGTTCAGGAACTTGAATGTCGAATTTTCTGTCCCTATATAATGGAAAGTCAAACACATAGGAGAGATGACATGTTAAAGAAATCATTATTCGTCGCAGCACTTTTAGTTTCAACCGCATTTGGAGCAGGAACGTTTGAGTCGGCTGAAGAGTTAGACCTGGCAGGAATTACAAAGATAGTTGAGCAGTGTTCGCCCATTTTGAAAGGCGTTACAAGCGCTGATGATGCGAGCTATAGAATTGCAGCCTTGAATAAAGTTGCAGCTGTATTGCAATCAAATCCGGAGATGATGATAAGTGCCCCAACAACAATCACTGGTATTGGTAATATATTGGCATATCTTGGAGATAAAGACGGAGCAAAGAGGTTATACAAATTTGATTTGGGTCTTGATAGGGGCGTGTTTGGCATTTCAATGGTTCAATCCTGTTTCAAGCTCCACACGCTTGGTGAAAGCGACCTGGCCATTGAAACATTAAGATCTTTTATTGACCAGTCTTCGTTGACTTTTAATGTTCGTCAAGATGCTATCACTTATTTTTATCAAATAAATAAAGACGCTCATAGGGACGAGGCGCGAGAACTGTGGGCAAGTCTTCAGGTGCAAGCTGGAGAGATTGCAACGATCGAAGAAGCTCGTAAAACTGCGAAGGGCGACTATCTTACTGATGAGGAGATAGAAGCTCAGAATTTAGATGCAGTATCTGACGATGATGTGCCACCACTTGAAGCGGCGTAATAGTTCTTTTTCAAAAGCCTCCCTTCGGGGAGGTTTTTTAGTGCGACCCTAACTGGGCTGCGTGTCTTCTAAAACAGGCGACATCTGCAGATGAGAAGTGATTGCCTGCAATTTCTACTAAAAACCAATAGAAGTTTGATAAAACAGAAGCAGCTTCTGTGTCTGAGAGTTTTGATAAGTCTGAAAAAGGCATTTCACTTCTTGGCAAGATGCGTGCAAATAAAATTTTTGCAAGGTTGTAGGCAACTTTGTGATAGCTGTTATATAGAGCGGCTCTAAAATATATAGTTAGAACATGCGGGGGGTATTTTTGTAGGTCTGATTTTTTTGCATTTTCTAGCTTTAGCAAACTTTCTTTTGATACATAAGTAATAAATCCGTTGGTATAGGTCCTAATCATTGCAACGTGGCAATGGGTTTTTTTAGGAAAATAAGGTTCTGCGTCTGGGTTTAAGCCTGCTGAGCCGATAACGTCCGGTAAGCTAAGACTTATCATTAAGCCTAAGCTAAGGTTAAAGTAGTTGTTCATGTTGGCTCGTGATGTTGGTTTTTGATTATTATATTAATATTAATATAATAAATATCATTCAATCCATAAAAAAATCTTGCAAGATTTTTGCGTACAGATTAAGAGTTCTATTGATATAGGGATACGCACATGGATGTAATTACGATTGATGGTCCTTCTGCCGCTGGTAAGGGAACGATAGGCTCAAAATTATCCCAACATTTGGGGTGTTATTACTTGGACTCTGGATTGTTGTACCGACAGTTGGCGGCTTGGGCGTTAGAGGCTGGGGTTGATCTGACTGACGAATTGGCAGTGTGTGATATTATTAAGGATAAGCTTTCTGACGTGAATTTTAAATTGGAGTCGTCGGACAGGCTGAGATCGTCTGAGGTTTCTGATGCGGCATCAAAGATTGGTGTGTTTCGATCTGTTCGAGATCGAGCAAATCAATACCAACGCGACTATGTTGCAGCGTCTCAAAACAGCGTCATTATTGATGGGCGCGATGCGGGTACGGTTGTATTTCCTGAAGCTAAATTTAAACTGTTTGTTACGGCCACACCAGACGTAAGGGCAAGGCGTCGCTGTGCTCAATTGATGGAACGAGGGTATACTCCTGATCTAAAGTCATTGGAAGGCGAAATCGTACAACGAGATTTGCGAGATCAAAAGCGAGAGATTGCGCCCTTGAAGGCCGCGCCAGATGCGTATATTATTGACACAACAGAAGAAACTTCGGATGAAAGTGTGCAACGCATATTAAAGTATCTTGAAAAATATCTTGTGACGTGATAGCATCCCCAATGATTTTTTAATCTTTAACCTGATCTATGGCAAACTTTATAAATCAAGTAATAAGGTGAAATTCAGCAAGTCTGAGTTTTAAACGCGATAGATTTTATATTCGTGAACTGCAAAAGCAGTGGAAGGGACAACTAACATAATGACAAATATAGCAAAAGAAGAGCACAACGAAAGTTTCGCTGAGCTTCTTGAACAATCCTTTGCTAAAGGAAAATTATCTCAAGGTAGCGTTATCACTGGACGTGTTGTACGTCTTGAGAATGAATTTGCAATCGTAGACGTAGGTTTAAAATCCGAAGGTCGAGTTTCTCGTAGAGAATTCACAATGGACGGATCTGCTGACCCACGTATTGGCGATGAAATTGATGTATACGTAGAGCGAATGGAAGACAAGAACGGGGAAATCGTTCTGAGTCGTGAACGTGCATTGCGTGAAGCTCTTTGGATTGAGCTTGAAAAAAGCCATCAGAAAAATGAGCAAGTTGTCGGTCAAATTACTCAACGCGTTAAAGGTGGTTTCACAGTTAGCGTTAAAGGTATCGTGGCGTTCTTGCCAGGCAGCCAATTAGATATTAGACCTATTCGCGATATCGATCATTTAATGTACATTGATCAACCATTCATTATCGTTAAGATGGATCGTCCACGCGGAAATATCGTTGTATCTCGTCGTGCTATTTTAGAGCAATCTGCAGGGCATGGTCAACGTGCAGAATTATTAGAGACGTTGGAAGAAGGTCATAAAGTTACGGGTATTGTTAAAAATATCACTGATTATGGTGCGTTCATCGACCTAGGTGGTATTGATGGTCTATTGCACGTGACAGATTTGTCATGGCGCCGTGTGGATCACCCTTCTGATATCCTGACAATCGGATCTAAAATTGAAGCTGTTGTAACGCGTTACAACAAAGAAACTGGTCGTGTTTCTTTGGGATTAAAGCAGTTGCAAAACGATCCATGGCATGGAGTAGCTGACAGCTTTAAAGTTGGCGAAAAGGTTAAGGGTAAAGTAACGAATATCGCAGACTTTGGTGCATTTGTTGAAATCGCATCAGGTTTAGAAGGTTTGATTTATTATACAGAATTAACGTGGACTAAAAAGAACGTACATCCTTCAAAGATTTTGAATGTTGGCGATGAAGTTGAAACGTTGGTTTTGGATATCGATACCGAGAAGCGTCGTATTAGCTTAGGCTTAAAACAATGTTCAGACAATCCATGGGAAATGTTTGCAAAGAATCATCCAATTGGAACTGAAATTGAAGGTGCTGTACGCAGCATTACAGAATTTGGTTTGTTTGTTGGCGTTGGCGACACGATCGACGGTATGGTTCACAAAGATGACATCAGCTGGGAAAAATCAGGCGATGATGCTATTGCTGAATTCAAAAAAGGCGATAGCGTAAAAGCTGTGATTCGTGAAGTTGATGTTGAACGTGGTCGTGTTAGCCTAAGTATGAAGCATTTGGAAAAAGACCCATTTGAATCGACGGCTCGTGAAGTGAAGAAGGGTGCTATTGTTACATGTACCGTTACTGCTTTACAAGAAGGCGGTATTGATGTGGTTACAGCTACCGGAGCTCAAGGCTTTATTCGCAAAGCAGATTTATCACGTGATCGTGCTGAACAACGAGTGGATCGTTTCGCTGAAGGCGAAAAGGTTGATGCGATTGTTCTAAACGTTGATAAGAACTCACGTAAAGTGATCTTGTCAATCAAGGCGCGTGAACTTGAAGAAGAAAAGAAAGCAATCGCAGAATACGGCGGAACAGGATCAGGGGCAAGCCTTGGTGATATCTTGGGTGCTGCAATGCGTGAAGCAGACTTAGACGTAAAAGGTAAAAAGTAGTTTTCGGGGGAGGGGTATCTCTCCCTTGGGGTTAATTTGATTAATTGGAGTAAATGCTATGAAACGTACATTTCAGCCCAGCGAATTAGTTCGCAAGCGCCGCCACGGTTTCCGTGCGCGTATGGCAACAAAAAACGGTCGTTTGATATTAGCGCGTCGTCGTGCTAAAGGTCGCCAACGTTTGTGCGCTTAATTTTTAGTATTTCGATACTATTAAATTCAAAAACAGGCTTAGAGTTTCACTCTAGGTCTGTTTTTGTTTTTTAGGGGTGAGTGCAGGGTCTTGTGTTGTTGATAGTCATTGAAGTTCGGTTCCTTTTATAAAATGTGTCGGTGCGTATCGGATCCAATCTAATGGATGCACCGAATTTTGGATGGAATGCCCGCGCCACGTGCCCCGATGGGGCCCTCCCAACAACAATTTCTCAGAGCGTGTCCTCCCCCCGCCACCACAACGTAATACAATCGGTATCTTTCAAAACAATCGTTTTTGAAAAGTTACACGTCATCGCGAGGATACCATCCTCGTTCAAACTAGGACGTACTTCGCACAGCGCTGTGCGACACTACATCCAGAATCGGTCTTACGTATCAGATGCAACCACCGAAGTGGTATCTGAGTTTACTAAAGTCCTACCACTTTCAACGTATCAGACGAAGATTAATAAACGATGAATGGGATGAAGATTTTTTTGTTGATTATTGAGTCAGCCTGCCGATTAGAGTCAACGCGTGTTACAAAGAATACTCCTAAGGTGTGAGTGGTAATAGCTGGAGCACATCAGAGTTTAAAATGGATAAGATATAATCATATTAATCATCAAAGTATAGCAATGCCATTAACAAAGCTGATACAAAGGAATGGATTGTTTAATACTATGAACCATCATACATTAAGGAGATTACAGAATGATTTTGAATCTTGAAGACTTAATTAATTATTCAAGCAAACTTGCAAAAGCGCTCGGATACCCTCTCCCTATTAATGACGATCCTGTGTGGAGTGGATATGATAGTTGCTCGTTAAATACACCCGGGATTTTCGACAAAGAATATAATTCTCTTATAAAAGCATTTCCAACATTAGCTGAATCATATTTGAAATTTATAAGAGCATATGATGTTAAGCAAGTAACTATTGGAAACTATCGTATTAGTATGTGTAAAGATAAACAAGAAGATACTGCCGAACGCTTATTATATTGGAATGACAGAGAAGAAGAAATCCAAGTGATACAAAAGCGGCACGACCTAATATTTATTGCTCATAGTGATATCTATGACATATACGTTGCTGGAACAAAAAGTGATTACAAGGAGGGCGAAATCTTATCAATTGATCATGAGTTATATTGGGAAGAAGTAGTTCCAATAAAACGAGTGGCTCCAGACTATGAAACATTTTTGATTATCTGTGCCAATAAGTATCAATTAGAAATGACAGATGGTATAGATGGCAATAATATCCTGGATGTATTGAGACAGCGATTAGATGCTTTAAACCTGCCCAAAGAATATTACGATTATTGGGTGTGGTATAACACACCGTCGCCGACGATGTGACCGATTTGGATGTAACTGCTGTTTCCATCTAATATGCGCGTCTTCTTATATTGACAGAGAGACCTCCCTTCGACTAGTGTTCTGCTATATCGTGAACCGTCTCAGAAACTTATATTAAGGAGGTTGCAGAATGATTTTAGATTTAAAGGACGTCATTCAATTTATGAAGAAAATCGCTATTGAAGAACCTTTTATAGCGGATGCCTTTCTAATTCAAGAGCCTGGCTTAAATTCTATAGAATATAATAGCTTAATAAAGGCGTTTCCAACGTTACCAGAGTCCTATTTAAACTTTATTAGAACGTATGATGTAAAGCAGATAGAATTAGGTGGATATCAAATAAGTGTATGTAGTCAGAAAAGCAAAAACTTCGCTGATGAAATGATTCGTTGGAATGATCCTGATGAAATCAGATTTCCCATTAGCAAAAAACACGATTTGGTTTACTTTGGCAGTGATGGACTTGATGAATTTTTTGTGGCAGGCACAAAGAGTGATTATAAAGAGGGGGAAATCCTATCAATCGATCATGAGAGGTATGATGAAGATCCTATTCCAATAAAGCGTGTGGCTCCTGATTATGAAACCTTCTTGATTATCTGCGCAAATAAATATGAGTTAGAAATGACTGAGGGTATAGATGGTTACAATATCTTAGATGAATTAAGATTACGCTTAGATGCTTTAAACCTGCCCAAAGAATATTACGATTATTGGGTGTGGTATAACACACCGTCGTCGACGATGTGACCGATTTGGATGTAACTGCTGTTTCCATCTAATATGCGCGTCTTCTTATCTTGACAGAGCTGATTCCTTCGACTAGTGTTCTGCTATATCGTGAACCAGCTTTTACGCTGGTGTTCTAAGTAAAATGTTATTTTAGGGTATTTATGAGTAAAAATTTTTGCACCTTACAAAAGCGCCGAGAATTCTTGAGAGTTTCTGGGGCGGGAAAACGCTTTTACGGTGAACATTTTCTGGTACAAGCGTTGCCAAACACAGAAAATTCAGGTATATTCCGAGTAGGGTATGTTGCCACGCGTAAAACTGGCAACGCAGTTAAACGCAATAAAGCAAAGCGACGCTTAAGATCTTTAGTCTATGAATTGCAAGATCAATTCGATTTGGGCTGTGATTACGTCTTTGTCGCTCGAAGCTCATTATGGTCAGTTAAGTTTGAAACACTCCAGCACGATTTTGAAAATGTACTTAAAAAAGTTGCTAAGATGGATAAGTCTGCCGATCAATCTTGTGTTGATCGGGATGGTGCGTCTGTATCAACTGGGTGTTAGTCCGTTTTTAGGAAAACGGTGCAGATTTCATCCGTCGTGTTCTCAATATGCATTAGAATCCTTAAAGGTTCATGGTGCATTTAGGGGGAGTTTGCTTACGTTTTTGCGTTTAATAAAATGCCACCCATGTCACCCCGGTGGGGTTGATTTAGTTCCACATCAAAGGATTAAAGAATGAACGAACAGCGTAATTTTTTTATAATATTTTTTTTAGTATTTGCAGCGTTTTGGGGGTATGAATATTTCGTTCCTGCCGCACCCATTGAGCAGGCTAAAACTATCGTCGCGGAGCCTGTAACACCTGTTGC
Organism: Candidatus Paracaedibacteraceae bacterium UBA6184; assembly: GCA_002422845.1. Taxonomy (GTDB): domain Bacteria; phylum Pseudomonadota; class Alphaproteobacteria; order UBA6184; family UBA6184; genus Bodonicaedibacter. The sequence continues at coordinate 2,177 of DITM01000074.1, read as the reverse complement.
ACCCGTATTGGATGAAAAAGCGATAGCCGTGCCTAAAGATGTGGCATTAAGAGGGGGCTCTAGGGTTGCTATTGACACTCCATCGTTTTCAGGGTCCATCAATTTAAAGGGGGCTCGGTTTGACGACATTGTCTTGAAAAAGTACAAAGAAACCGTTGAGTCACGTAGTTCTAATGTTGATCTGTTAAATCCTGAAAACACAGAAAAACCTTTTTATGTTGAATTTATATGGGTTCCTGTATCCAATGATCAGAAAAGTTTTGTTACCTTTCCATCTGAAAAAACGGAATGGACAGCGAATCGTGAGACGTTAACATCAGAACATCCTTTGAAATTAACGTGGAAAAGCCCTGAGGGGGTTATTTTCGAGCGTCATATTTCTGTAGATCAAGAACAGATGTTTACGGTAAAAGAGATTATTCGAAATACTAAAACTCAAGAGATTCAGGCATCTCCAAAGGGACGCATCGTCCGAATGGGCGATATGGCAACTGCGGACAGTAAGATATTGCACGAAGGGGTTGTGGGGTATCTTGGTGGAAAGCTTCAAGAAATTAACTATGCTGATATCGAAGAGGTTCCAGCCTTTGATCTTGCCAGTAAAGGCGGGTGGTTAGGCATTACCGATAAATATTGGATGGCAGCATTGGCTGTGGCGGATCACACGCCTGTAACAGCAAAAGTACAGCATTTTAAGACGCCCAGAAAAACATACATGACAGAGCTTTCTGGTGCCAATATGGTGGTGGCGAGTGGGTCTGAAGCTTCGTTTACATATCAGTTTATCGCGGGTGCAAAGGTTGTGAATTTGCTGGATAAATATGAGAACGAATATCAGATTTCCAACTTAGACATCGCGGTGGATTTTGGTTGGTTGTACTTTTTAACAAAGCCAATGTATCACCTGTTGACGTTCTTAAAGAATCTAATTGGTAATTTTGCGTTGGCGATTTTAGCATTGACCGTTTTGGTGAAATTGGTGATGTTCCCTTTGGTTCGAAAATCATCATCATCGATGTCTGGCATGAAGAAATTACAACCTGAGTTAGAGCGCATTAAAGCCTTATATCCTGATGATTCAGTTAAGCGTAACCAGGCCATTATGGAAATATATAAACAGCACAAGATCAACCCAGCAGGCGGCTGTTTGCCTTTGTTGATTCAAATGCCGGTATTCTTTTCCTTGTATAAGGTTCTGTTTATTTCCATTGAAATGCGTCACGCACCGTTTTGGGGTTGGATTAGTGATATGTCAGCACCAGATCCCACAACAGCGTTTAACCTGTTTGGTTTGATTCCATGGGATCCGCCCACGTTCTTGATGATTGGAATTTGGCCGATGGTTATGGGATTCACAATGTGGTTACAACAACGATTGACACCTCAGCCGACGGCAGATCCTGCAATGGCGAAAATGATGGCGTTTTTGCCTGTGTTCTTAACGTACTTTATGTCATCGTTCCCAGCTGGATTGGTTATTTACTGGGCATGGAGCAACGTATTAACGATCATTCAACAGTTGGTATTGAGTCGTACTAAGAAAGCTTAAGAAGAGACTGTTGTGAATTAAAAAAGGACTGGTGTTGACCGGTCCTTTTTTGTTGGCGGTGTGGTAGCGTGTGATTTTCAAAGGTAGAGACTCAATGTGGTTAGACACGGGGGTTGAAAAACACCTGTCAACGCCAGCGTGACGCCGCAGCCATTAGGTTAGATCCGTAGGGTTTGACCTGGATTATTAGAAAAACAACGTGGAGACTGTTTAAGTTATCAATGTTTTGAAACGATGAAAAATCTATTGGGGGCAACCGAATGTTGCGAATTAATAAAGATTAAGATTTAGTTAACACGATTTTTTTACCACCCCCCACCCCAATCACCCTCAGTGACCTTCGGGTGGGGGGACAAAACCCACTTGCTAAATCGAGAATTAATAGACGAAGCAATCCGTCAGTTCTTCACGAAACGGTGGTCGAAAATAATAATGTAAGTGCACTAAAGATATAATATCGTATAAACGCTAATAAAAGATTGACGAAACAAACGTTTCAAACTGCCTCCGTTGAGTTATAACGCTTCCGCTATTTTTCATAAACCATAAATAAAATCTAAACCCTTTGTCATAGTTAAAGGTGTTTTGCTGTAGGTATAAATATTGGGGCTGTACCAGATAACATAGA
>DITM01000027.1 GCA_002422845.1 Candidatus Paracaedibacteraceae bacterium UBA6184 | reverse complement strand
ATGTTTCGCACAGCGCTGTGCTACTGAATATCCAGAATCGGTCTTACGTATCAGATGCAACCACCGTAAAGTGGTATCTGAGTTTACTAAAGTCCTACCACTTTCAACGTATCAGATAATCTTTAACAAATGATGAATGGGATGAGGGTTTTTGAAAAATCCATCTCTGACAAACCTTAATTGCTTACAAACAGCAAATTAATCAAAATAAACACTGGCAACAGAATTGCAAACGACCACGCCATATAGCCAAAGAATGACGGCATGCGAATTTGATAGTTTCTTGCAATCGTTGCAACCATAAAGTTTGGTGCATTTCCAATATATGTTAAGGCTCCCATATAAACCGACCCCAACGAAATTGCGCTTAAGATACTTGCCTTTGCAAACATCAACTGCGATGGATCGCCACCCGCAAGGTTAAAGAAAACCAGGTAGGTTGGTGCATTATCCAAAAACGCAGACAGAAGACCCGACAACCAGAAATATTCTGTCGTTGTCAGCGGTGCTGTAAGGTGCGATCCGAACTCTTGCATTACCCACAGAACAGGAATTAATGTGATAAAGATAGCCAAGAACAATTTGGCGATCTCCATAAACGGCTCCCAATGAAATTCATGCCCTCTGCGAACTTTCATGGGCGTCATTAACAACGACAACGCCGCCAGCAACACCATGCCCACGTCCCGCATCATATTTTGTCTGCCGACTTCTATCCCAAGTATATGAAAGTATTCTTCCGGTTTCCAAAATCCACTTTGCAAAACCAGGGCGATCACACCCAACAGCAAGAAAAAATGAATCTTTCCATCAATTGAAATCTTGATCTTATGATCAGCGGGCTGAGATCGCAATTCAACTTCGCATAATCGTCGATCAACGATATAGAATATCGACAACAATACACCCAGTGTCACCGCATAGGGCGCCCACAAATGTTGAGCCGTCCAGAAGAAATCAATCCCTTTTAAAAACCCCATAAACAAAGGTGGATCACCCAGGGGTGTTAAAAGTCCGCCTATGTTTGAAACAGCAAAAATGAAAAAAATCACCTGGTGTGTTCGATTCGAACGATGGTGGTTTAATTTTAAAAATGGACGAATTAATATCATAGATGCACCTGCAGTACCCACTAAGTTTGCAAATATCGCGCCTAGAAAAAGTAGTGCGGTATTTAATAATGGGGTAGGGTTTGCATGTATGTGAACTCGCAAGCCACCACTGATCGTATACAACGCAAAAACGATACAAATGAACGGCAAGTATTCTTCAACCACCGCATGTGAAATTGAACGCACAGCTGTTTCTGGACTAAGAAAATGACCAATACTCCAAGCCCCTAAAATCAACCAACCAAAAGAGATTTTGCCGTAATTTTTATGCCATAATTTTGGGGTCAACAACGGAAGCAAGGCTATAGATAAAATTAACCCCACAAACGGAACGCACATTAATACCGACATCTTAACCCTTTATTTTTGATTTAATACCTGCGATAGTTTTAGCAGGATTTAGCCCCTTAGGGCAAGTGTTTGTGCAATTCATAATTGTATGACAGCGGTACAACTTGAATGAATCGTTTAAATCACTTAAGCGTTCTTCTGTAATGGTATCACGACTATCTTCAATAAATCGCGCGGCCTGCAGCAAAACAGCGGGGCCTAAATAGGTGTCGCCATTCCACCAATAACTGGGGCAACTTGTAGAGCATGAAAAACACAACACACATTCCCACAATCCATCAATCTTTGCACGATCTTTAGGGGTCTGTAAACGCTCAGTATCTTTAGGTAAATCTTTCTCTTGAACCCAGGGTTTTATCGATGAATATTGTGCATAGGCGCCTTTTAAATCAGGAATCAGATCTTTGATCACCGACAAGTGAGGCAGGGGATAAATCATCACATCGCCCTTAACTTCACTAATTGGTTTTAAACAAGCCAACGTATTTCGTCCGTCAATATTCATCGCGCAACTACCGCACACGCCCTCACGACACGATCTTCGAAAGGCTAATGATGAATCTGCTTCACCTTTTATCTTAATAAGCGCATCCAACACCATGGGACCACATGTATCCATATTAACCTCAAAGGTGTCTAGGGTTGGGTTGCTGCCTTTGTCTGGATCATATCGATAAATATGAAATGCTTTTTTATTTTTTGCCGCACATGGAAAGTGCTGACCTTTTTTCACAATAGAATTTTTCGGTAATGTAAAATCAGCCATATCATAACTCCCTAATACACGCGTCGAACTGGCGGTAACGAATCTACGTCGGTCGACAATGTTTTTAATGTAACATCACGATATTCCAAATTAACCTTACCGCCCTCTATTGATGCATACGTATGTTGCATCCAGTTTTTATCGTCACGATCTGGAAAATCGTCTCGCGCATGGGCTCCGCGACTTTCTTTGCGTGCCAGTGCTGAGTGCAATGTTACCTCTGACTGAACCATCAGATTGTCCAACTCCAGCGCCTCTACCAGATCGGTATTCCAAACCAAGGAACGATCGGTAACTTTCAAATCTTGGCGCAACTGCTTAACCTCAGACAGCTCATCAATTCCTTTTTGCAGGGTTGATTCTGTTCTAAAAACAGCGCAATGATTTTGCATATTTTTTTGTAGGGACAATAATACTTTTGCTGTTGGCGTGGTACCACTGGCATTCCGAATGCGATCAAAACGATCTAACGCAACTTGCGAAACATCTTCGGGTAGTTTTTTATGTGGAGAGTTTGGTTGGATCAATTTGCCGGCTTGAATAGCCGCCGCCCGACCAAACACAATTAAATCTAACAAGGAATTTGTTCCTAAACGATTGGCTCCATGAACCGACACACACGCAGCTTCACCAATTGCCATCAACCCCTGAACGATTTTTTTTCCGTTTTTACCGTTGGGAATTGTAACCTCTCCATGATAATTCGTGGGAATTCCCCCCATGTTATAATGAACCGTTGGCAAGACAGGGATTGGCTGCTGAGTCACATTCACACCCGCAAAAACCTTTGCGGTTTCGGAAATGCCCGGCAATCTTTCATGAAGAATATCCGCATCAATATGTTCAAGGTGCAAATAAATGTGATCTTTATGTTCGCCCACACCGCGCCCCTCTAAAATCTCAAGAGTCATCGCACGGCTTACAACATCTCGCGAGGCAAGGTCTTTTGCAGCAGGAGCATACCGCTCCATAAATCGTTCACCTTTAGCATTGGTAAGATAACCACCTTCACCGCGAGCCCCCTCTGTAATTAAACATCCGGCACCATAAATACCAGTTGGGTGGAACTGGATAAACTCCATATCCTCAAGAGGTAAGCCAGCCCTTAGAACCATTCCGTTTCCATCCCCAGTACAGGTATGGGCAGATGTGCAGGAAAAGAAGGCTCGACCATATCCACCGGTCGCCATCACCACTAAATGAGCTTGAAATTCATGAATCGTTCCGTCGTCTAAACACCACGCAAGAACACCACAGATATTGTTTTCTGAGTCTTTTAATAAATCAATAACGATATATTCGACAAAGAATTCTGCTTGATGACGAACACACTGTTGATACAGCGTATGCAAAATTGCGTGACCCGTTCTGTCTGCGGCCGCACACGCACGATGAGCCATCGACTCACCCTTATTAATTGTATGCCCGCCAAACGGACGTTGATAAATTTTACCGTCCTCTGTGCGCGAAAATGGAACCCCAAAGTGTTCCAGCTCAATCACGGATTCTTTTGCATGCTTGCACATATATTCGATAGCATCTTGGTCACCCAACCAATCTGAGCCCTTGATAGTATCGTAAAAATGATATTCCCACTTGTCACCATCGCCCATGTTACCAAGCGCAGCACCAACACCGCCTTGTGCCGCAACCGTATGGCTGCGGGTTGGAAATACTTTTGAGATACAGGCTGTTTTTAAACCTTGGGCACTCATTCCCAAAGTCGCCCTTAACCCAGCGCCACCGGCACCCACGACGACAACATCATACTGATGTTTTATTATTTTATAATCATTCACAACTTAAACCCGCCATAACGTAAGGCCTATGATTACCACAGAAATTAAACTTAGAAACACTACTATTTTTATTCCCTTTGTTCGAGTCGCTGGATTTGGAATATAGTCTTCTAACGTTGTTATCAATTCTTGTGTCGCATGCGTCATAATCACGATTAACGAAAAGACGCCCGCGCCCTTATAGGCGCGCAAAAAATTAATAAACTCATCAAGAGTTGTGGTCATTTTTATCAAAAGGCATCCGACAAACACCAGCGCTGGCAAACACAATATTCTGATGATTAAATGTGCATCTAATGTTTTAAGAGTTAATTTCATAGTCCGCCCCACATCTTAGCCCAACACGCAAAACTGAAGATAAACGTTGTCGCTATTATTACTATATTAGATGTGTTTACGAATGTCGGACTTATGCCATGGTTTAGTCCCCAAATAATGTACCGAACCTCGGCCAAGGCATAAAAAACAACCCCCACAATCAGCCAGGTTGCCTTTATTTTGCCCAACCATGAAAAAATTAAGCTGGCAATCCAACCAAGGTTAATGTGAGCAAACCACGCCAAACAAAACAGAGCAATAACAACTGCAGATACAAACAAGACTGCACCCATAACTCTATGAGAAATAGAAATAACAGCCGCCAATGGCAACTTATAAATTTGCAAATGCGGTGAAAGTGGCCGACTAATCATATTTAACACCTTTTTATTTATTATAATCAATCCTATGGCTTTTTCAAAGAAAAGCCTGCTCTATTATTTTTATCCTGTCGTTGGTTAATTTTCAGTAAATGCTTTTTTAATTCTCTCCGTCTCTTGAAATAAGCAAAAACCTCCCCATTAAACAAATCGTGACACAAAAAACAGGGAGACTTTTATGAAAAACAAACTAAAATATTTGCTGGCAATAGGTGTAACGCTGGGCATTACAAACGGCGCAACCGCGCTTACTTCAGAAAACAACAACGACACCGCCGGGCTAACAGTGCGGGTGGAAACTCATCGCAGAATTTTAGCTGAAATTGAGCCAAACAACCACTCTCCGCTCATCAGGATATGTGCAGAACTAGATCGGTGCATAGAAGGCGTAGACATTAGAACTAACAATCTAAAAAAGCTCTGCGGAGACATTGTGCGTGGCACAGGACTATCTCAACAAAGCAAGAAGCTGGAAACTATTCTGATTGCGTTGACACTTGCTAAAGCCGAAAAAAATAATTATATCGATAAGAAAGAAGGTTTAAAAAAAGGAACCTTAAATGCTGAAGATAGGCTTGATCTTGAAAAAAGATTTGGCGGTAGAAATGCTTGGGGTCGTCCTTCTAATAGGTTTGCGGTTGAAGATACAACATCTTCTTTAAATGCGACCCCGCCAAGAACTCAAGAAAGCCTACTTAAAGAAGCTCAGCAAAGCTGTTTAGGAACGGTTATCGGCATTCACTATGATGCAAAGGCTGGCGCTTTGCAAACCGTCCTAATGGCGCCATCAACCATTCGCCCACAAAAACCCGCAGCCCCCAGAAGCCCAATATTTGAAGGATCAGTTTCTTGGGAAGACATCATGGCAGAAGTTGAGAGGGATTTTATGCTACCCCCCTCAGCCGCAAAACCCCACACAACACATCGCGGCGATCAGTAGACAATAGATAACTAATAATCACCCCACTAAATTGGTGGGGTTTTTATTTAGAACGGCGTTATCGCTTCAATTAACTTGTTGCCCCATTTATCGTTTTGAACATCGTTAATTTCCCCTTCACCACCATAGTAAATTCTGGCTTGTGAGATTCTGCGACTGTTTACAATATTTCCAGGGTCAATATCAGCCTTTGAAATAACACCTGAAACGTGCAGGCGGCGCAACTCGCTATTGACCAATATTTCTTGCTCACCCTTAATCACCAAGTTTCCGTTAGGCAATAATTGCACAACCATTGCGGCGACCTCTAAATTAATTTGCTCCGCTCTGTTAATCGTCCCCTTACCGCTATGCGATGGGGTAGAGCTTGTATCAAAGACGCTGGATGGCGTTATGCCTGGAAAATATTTATGCAGTCCGGTTTCTGCCCCTGCTAATTTAGATAATGCATTCTTATTTTGAGAGGCTCGCTCTTTTTTGGTTGCGTTGTTCATATTTGCAGAATCATTAATGTTCACCGTGACAGTTAAAATATCACCAGGTCGGGATGCACGCTGATCTTTGAAAAAAGACCTTGCTCCTGGTTGCCACAAGGAATTTCGATTGGGCTGTTCTACAATTGCTTCAGGCAGCGGCGTTTTTACGGGCGCCTCATCTGGATCTTTAATGCTTCCAATCTCTGATAAGTTCGTTCCAACAACCGCTGTTTTTAATTCACCAACGCCCGAACACCCCGAAAGCAGGCCTGTTATCGCTGTTAAGATTAATATATTTCGCATCTGATATCTCCTAATGTCCGGCAACCGGAATGATGACCGTTTGAGAATCTTTAACAATCCCCTCGATCAACCGCTTGCTTTCTAAATTCATGATTTGAACAGACTGCCCAACAGCGGCGCTTCCCTGTGCTTTTCCTCGGGCCGAAATGACAACAGTTTGTGTTTCAACCCTCATTGTCACCAGATCTCCGCGCTTAATGATGATGGGGCTGATTACGTCATGTGCACTTAACATGTCGCCAGCCTTCACCGACCTGCGTCTTAATGTTTTGCCGACCAGCTCTTTCTCATCTTGAATCATAGACTTAGTAACTTTATGAGATGGAAAATCTCTAAATTCCAAATCTTCTTTTTCGATAATCGCACCTGAATCTAGCTGTTTGTTTAGAACAGGAATTGAAACCATTGTCGACACACACCCTCGCACTTTTTTCTCTTGTCCGCCGATATCAAAGGTCACCAAGAACTTTTGATCATCCGACCAAGAAAAGTTTGTTAATTTTGGCTCCGCAGCACCTTTTAATAATAGGTATTGTGACGACGCATCTATCGAGACATCAACCCCATCAGATATTTTTTCTGGATGATTTTGAACCAAATATTCGCGCACGATATCCTGTGCGTTTACTTTGGTTAAGAAGCCGTCTTGGCGCGCTAGGGTTATCCCGTTGTAATGTTTCGGAGCCCAACTTAATCCAAAATTCTGAGCCAACTGTCGCACCCATTCATGGGCATAATGCTTAGACTCGCCTTTATTGGGAGCCTCTAAAATATCTTGGTCTTTTTCTGGGTCAACCCCAGCAAAAAAATCAGACAGCATTAAAAACTCTTTATATACTTCGTGGCTGTCTTTTAATTCTATCTTCGCAGCATGTGCCGATATTAAGCTAATAAATACAACAACAAAAAAGCTTATAACGTGGGTCATGATACTATCCTTGTTTGAGATTCAGACATCTCGTCTGCTTTTTTAATAATTGCCAAACACTGGCCGTGGCTACGCTGAGCCTGAATCATGTCGCCCATTAGTTTAATGGCGCTTCCGTTGTTTGCTTCCAGGTGCCTGCTTTTTAATATTCCGCGCCCGCCAGTATCTGGAGCACCAACCTCTGGCTCTCCTGATTCGGAATTTGGCACAAAATAATCGCCCTCTTGACTTAAAACACCTGGCTCAACAAAGCGAACAATCTCAATCTGCCCGACATCCTGCATAGCGGTTTGCCCTTGCATTTTTACCGATACTTGGCCCGTTTGAGATATTTCGACATCTTGATATCCTTCTGGCACCTGAATCCCCGGCGCCAATATATACCCATCAGAGTTTACAATATTGCGGTTCTGATCAAGTCGACAAATACCCTTTCGACTAAAAACTATTCGACCATCGGGTCTGATGAATTGAAGAAAGCCCGCACCTTGAATCCCCATATGAAAAGGGCTGTCTGATTCTTGCAACGCCCCCTGTGTCATATCTTTATGAATGGCCTTGACTATGACGCCCAGTCCAAGCTGGACACCAACACCATTTGCGCCTTCTTCCGTTGCTGCACCTGGAGTCATCATCGTTTGGGCGCCCATAGCACCCACCTCAACCCAGCTAACTTTTCCACCATGGTTCTGCAAGTTAGCAAATCCGTTGGCAACCACGTCCATTATAGTTTCAGCAACTTTTACTCCGCTTGCTGCGTTTTGAATAGCTCTTGCAATTGACATAATAATCTCCTTGTTACATTACGCTGGTGCTAATTTTGATGGAGCCTCTAGCTCTAATTCATCTTGCTTTTTTTGAACATGATGCGAGTCTTGCCACCGATGAGATAGGATAGAAAATCGCACCAACGACTTAACCGTATCCACATTAGATCCCTCTAATGACCCTTGATAGACCTGATACTGCGGAGGAATCGACTCTGGATCTGTCGACGAATAATATCCTTTTAAATCGTCATCGTTCATTTGTTGTTCATTGGCAAATTCAACAACTTTGATTCGCCCAACAATCCCACTGGGTGTAGAAACCGTCCCATTGGGGCTAATCACAACGGATCCCGCATCTTCCAAAACAATTGGCGCGCCGCCCTCGTTTAACAAAGGATATCCATCTGTATTAATAACCTCACCGGTAGTGCTTAGGTGAAAATGACCACTGCGGGTATATCGAACCCCCTGAGGAGTCATCACGGCAAAATATCCAACCGTTGTCGCAACGTCTAACTTTTGACCCGTATGCGTTAAGGGCCCATGATTTAAATCTCGAACCACGCCAGTAAATTTCATATAGGACACTCCGCCCTGAACGTGCTCTTCAAATCGAGGCGCCGTTGATTGAAATCCAGACACATCTTTTTTCGATATAGATTCTGACAAATACTCTATCTCTTTTTCGATCGCAAATTGTCGCGACATCATAATAAGATTTGCATGCTTTGTGCTGGATGTTGTCATTTTCATTCCTTGGTAAATCTTTCTATGGGGTGTTAAGCAAGGATCGTGCCAACGAAGACATCTCAAAATCTAAACTCAGCGATTGTAACGGGACTATTTCCGTATTATAGTTTGGCGAACTATGAAACGGGTTGTTATGCTTAACATTAATACAGACCATTTAAAACAGTTTGGTCCCTTTGAATTTACTCATTCGCTATCAAACGCCGTGCGCGCCTTTAAAGATGCGCACGCACATCTTCCTATGTTTCATCTGCGGCAAAACCTGGAAAAAGTGCTGGCGTATAACCACCTTGCCGCAACAACAAAAGAACGATTTACTGATATCGTATTGCTTGGAACAGGGGGCTCTAGCCTTGGCGCCCAAGTACTTTGCAAACTATCCAGACTAGAAGACAACATTCGGATCCATTTTTTTGATAATATTGACCCACTAACCCTCAAACATTTTTGGGAGAAAAGCCGATTAGAAACCACTTTGTTTTTAGTCATCTCAAAATCGGGGACAACGCCAGAAACCTTAACGCAGGCCATTATCTCCATCACAAGAGTTGAATCAGCCTTAGGGGCGGCCAAAATATCGGATCACTTTATTATGGTCACCGAACCGAAAGCATCCCCCCTTAAAAAACTTGCTGATCGATATGGCTGCCTGTGCATAGATCACGACAAGGGGATTGGCGGGCGCTTTTCAGCACTGTCACTTGTTGGTTTGCTGCCCGCGATGTTAATGGGGGTTCCTATTGATCGCGTGATTGCCGGAGCTCAAACACTGTATGATGATTTTCTGCTGAACCCAGAAACGCATCCGATTACTGAAAGCGTTGGGCTGATGTATCAAACGACCCAAACTCTGAATCTTAGCCAAACCGTCTTCATGACCTATGTTGACCAATTGGAGCCTTTGGGGCGATGGTTTAGACAGCTGTGGGCTGAAAGCTTAGGCAAGAACGGGCAGGGGACGACCCCTGTCAATGCAACCGGAACTGTCGATCAGCACAGCCAACTACAGCTATATTTAGATGGCCCAAAAGATAAACTGTTCACACTTATTACTCACCCTCTGAATTGGGTGGGAGATCAAGTGTCCGCGGAAATTTCACACTACATTGGATTTGAAGATATGTCCGGCCGCACAATGGGCGATCTAATGAAGGCCGAACAAACCGCGACGATTCAAGTGTTAAAAAATAACAACTGCCCAACACGCATCATTGAAATGACAGAAATATCCCCCGAAATCGTGGGGGCACTAATGATGCAGCTGATCATAGAGACCCTATTAACAGCCGGAGTCATGGGGGTTGACTGCTTTGATCAACCCGCAGTGGAGCAGGGGAAGATATTGGCTCGCAAATATTTAAAGATTCAAGACTAATAACAACGCAACAAAAGGAAAAATAAAAAATGAAAATGAAAATACTTACTCTGTATCTATTAATTGGATTGATATTGCCCGCCGCCCAAGGATCCGAAACTGTCGAACCTGCAGCCGCGGAACAACATCAAAATAAAAATTCTTTCGAATTTGTTGAAAAGATGAAGGATGCAATGGCAAGCACCCTGGAGCCTGGTTTGGTGGTTTGTGTGGGTCGACACGATAAGCTAGCCGCTCGCAACAAGCAGATAGATCAAGTGATAAAGTTATTCTCAGACTATCTAAATCAGGCTCGGATGCCCTGCAAAGGTTACGATATCATCATAGAAGACATTCGAGCACACCCAGACCCTGACGAAGTTTTTCGTCAGTTATCGCAAGCGAATGAGCTCTTTCGTCTTGTTGCTTCTCGCACCCTGCCTCCCGCAACATTGGTTAAAATTCGAGAACAGCTCGATCAACGAAAGCAAACGGCTCTTTCTGTTCGACGCAACATCATTGAGGAAATTCTGACAAAGGCTCAAATAGCAAAAAAATTAAACACCGATCTTTTGGCTCAGACAAAATCAACTTTTGAAGCAACCACCGCTATGTTGGGCAAGTATAAAGGCCAAGACGTCGCATCAAAATGGACGCTAGAGTCTTCGCTACCCCCAGCATCAACAGAGTCAGAAACCCAAGCCACCGAAAATATTCTTCCAATTCTTGCGGATTCCGTTAAAGATTATAAAGAACTCACGGAGACCTTCAGATCAGAAGAGCTTGAATATTTAAAAACAACCTCTGGATTGCTCTCTGACAATCGCAAAAGAACAGAAGGGCCTCTTGAGGAGGCTAGGCTTCTTCAAGACCCCATCCTACGAGAACAATCAACCGAGGCTCTTGAAAAAGATCTCGCAAGCATTGATGCACGTATCTCACAGGTTCGGGAAAAAATGAAAAAACTTCAATAGATTATCAAGTGTTCAAGCCCCTCTCTCCCGCATTATCTAAAAGCGTCGGAGGATGGGGCGAGCGGCACTTGAATAAAATAAAGCACGGAGCATGGTGATCAAAAACCAAACACGAGGACAACACAATGGGAATAAAAACACTTACTTTATATCTATTAATTGGATTAACCTTGCCAACCATCAAAGGATCCGAGGTGGAAACAGCCCTCCAGGCCGATTCTTCTGCGTGCACAAGATTTAATCACTTTGTTGAAAAGAGGAACAAAACATGGAGGGAAATCCTTGAACAAAAACTGCATGCATACACAGAGCGTCACACCTTATTAACAAAACGCATCAAGCTAATCGATCATAACAAAAGCCTGCTTTTAACACACCTAGAACACGCCCAAAACCCCAAGGAAGGGTACGACATTCTACTGGAAGAAATTCTTGCTTTGCGGGACCCCTATGAAACTCCCCGCCAGATGATGTCTATGCGGTCAAGTATATTTCTTGCTAGCTTACTTCAAGTGGCCTCGTTGGACAATCTTCGGGCAGAACTTAAGCAGAAAAAACAAAGCAGTCTTAATGCTCGAATCGATAAAATCAATCGGCTTGTTCTACAAAGTGACGACCTAAGAGAAACGAATATACACTTTCTGGATCGGTTAAAAACAGTCTTTGATAAGAATGTAGAACTGTTGAGTCATTATCAAGACCAAGAAAATCTGTCTAAATGGTCGCTGGATCTTCCCCTGGCAACAGAAGAAACAGACAATGAAGCGACGCTGCCTGTTTTTGCTGATGTTGCTAGCAATCATGAGACGTTTATTGAAATCATTAGGGCAGAAGATTTTAAATTTATACGCACAATTTTAGAATTGAACACAGCCCGTCGTAGCGCGCTAATGGCACTTTATGAAGAGGCAAAATCTCATAAGAAAACGCCCTGGCTTGATGAAATGATGGCAGAGCTTGAAAAAGACATCGCCAGTACGAATGAGTACATCGAAAAAGATGGCGAAAAACTTAAAGCGACGGGCGCACAAAACTAATAAAATAAAATGAAAACAAATGTTTGCATGCCAAAAATAAAAATGTTATAAAATATGTATAGCTCTTAACAAAACTAATAAGAGTTATAATCTCAAATGCGATCTCCTTAATAAAGGCAACTTTTATAGTTGCCTTTATTATTTATAGCGTTAAACTACACACATAGTTAGAATATTAAAGAAAATGTCATTAGAGCTTATTATCTTAGTCGTTGGCGCCATAACCGCCGTTATCATCGTCGTTTTTCAACAGCGCAAGTATGAAACGTTGCAATATAAATATATGGAAACAGACAGTCAACGCCGCGAATTATCCGTTATGTTGGAACGCGAACGATTGTCGTTCGAAGAAAAACTAAGCTATATGGAAAACGTACACCGCCAGTTTTCTGATCAGTTTAAGGCTCTTTCTGCCGATGCGTTAAAAATGAATAACCAAAGTTTTTTGCAGCTGGCCAAAGAATCTTTAGGTGCCTTTCATCAACACGCCCAAACAGATCTAACCCATCGACAAAAATCGATTCAGGAAATGATTCAGCCCATACACACAACATTGAAAGATGTGGATACAAAAATCCAAGAACTTGAAAAAAGTCGAGTGGGCGCTTATGAAGGGCTAAAGCAGCATTTAGGCTCAATGCTAGAAAGCCAAAAGGCTCTGCAAACAGAAACTTCGAATCTTGTAAAAGCATTAAGAACACCCACCGTGCGGGGGCAGTGGGGTGAAATGCAATTGCGTCGCGTTGTTGAAATGGCTGGAATGTTGGCCCATTGTGATTTTATGGAACAAGTAAACGTCGTGGGGGAAGAGCGCCGCTATCGCCCAGACATGGTTGTAAGCCTGCCCGGTGGTAAAAAAATTGTGGTGGATGCAAAGGCTCCATTGTCCGCATATTTGGATGCTTTGGATGCCCCCGACGAAGAACAAAAGAAAGAGTTTTTAAAACAGCACGCGCGACAAGTTCGCCAGCATATAAAACAGCTAAGCAGTAAAAGTTATTGGGATCAGCTGGGGTTACAGCCCGCACCAGAATTTGTGGTTTTGTTTTTGCCGGGCGAGGTTTTCTTTTCGGCGGCTCTAGAACAAGACCCAGGCTTAATCGAAGCCGGAGTTGAAGAAAAGGTTATTCTAGCAACCCCGACAACCTTGATCGCATTATTGCGCGCAGTCGCCTTCGGTTGGCGCCAAGAAAAAATGACAGAAAATGCTCAAGAAATCAGCAAAATCGGGAAAGAGCTGTATAAGCGATTGTCGGACATGGGTGATCACTTTTCTAAATTGGGGCGCAACATCCATGGTGTTGTTGACGCATATAATCAATCGGTTGGAACCTTGGAAAAACGAGTTCTTGTTTCAGCGCGCCGATTAAAAGATCTTGATGTTGTATCTCAGTCCGAAGAAATGGCTGATATTGTTGTCATAGAAAAAACCGTTCGGGACTTGAATTCTCCCGAATTTTATACTAATAAAACAGAGGATGACCCAAAGGACAACTCATGACTGTTTTAAACGTTTTAATAGCACCACACCCAGCCCTATCAACAAAAGCAGCCCCCGCCACAACATTTGATGAAGGGCTTCGTCAACACCTCAGCGATATGGCTGAAACAATGTATGCTGACAATGGCATTGGTCTTGCTGCAAATCAAGTGGGTATTTTAAAACGTATTATCGTTATGGACGTTGGTGACGACAACAGCCTGACAAAGAATCCCACACCTATCAAGCCCCAACTGTTCTACTTCATTAACCCCGAAATTGAATGGGAATCAGACGAAAAAGTAATATTTGAAGAGGGCTGCTTATCTGTCCCTGGGCAGTGCATTTCCGTTGAAAGATCGGCGTCTCTGCGTTTGCGCTATCAAGACGAAACGGGAAAAGAAAAAACGGAAACATTCCATGGTTTGCAGGCGCGCTGTATCTTGCATGAGATCGATCATATTAATGGAAAGACAATGCTGGACTATCTTTCAAAACTAAAAAAAGATCTTGCGGTTCGCAAGCTTATAAAACATTATTCATCAAATTAGATTGAACTCTTGCAAAAAATCTAAAATCGGTATATTTAAAAATTATCGATAACTTCAAAAGGACATATAGCTCAGCGGTAGAGCACTACGTTNNGGGGTCACAGGTTCAATCCCTGTTATGTCCACCACTTTAAATCGTTGATACAAAAAATAATGGTATTAATTTTAAATAGTAAATTCTTTTTTAACGTATTTTGATTAGACTACATAGGTGTGAATTGAAAAGTTTAAAAAAATGCGCCCTTTTTATTTTGTGATTTTATTAGTCTCTCTGATTGGATCTACTGTTGCTGCCAGCAGTATTAAAATTGGATGGATATCCAGATTGCCCTACAGCTACCAAACAAACAACTACAGTATTTCTCAGGCCAGTGGTTTGGATATTGATTTTATTAGAGATCTTGCCCGCAGATTAAAAATTAAAGTCACGCTTGTTCCGATCAATGAAAAAGATGTTCACAAAGCGATCTCTAACCATGAAATCGATGCCATTTTGGGATTTCCCATTAACAGCCTTCCGAACGTTGTCTGGACGGAACCCTATCGACAAGAAGCATACGTTGCCTACTTATCTGCAAACTCTAAAGAGTTTTTCTATACCCCGCAACAATTATTAGAAACTATAAGCGAGGCAAACCCTCTTGGGCTTACACCTCTTCGCAACTTGGGAGACGTCGCTTTAAATGACTTTATTAGCAACCCAAAAAACTCAACCAAAATTCACACGGCGCACACTGAATCTGATTTGCTAGAAGAATTTCTACAAGGCTCCTTAAATGTGTTCATCGGGGATCGCATTGTTTTTTCAACCTTGTTACACAAGCTACATCAGTGGAAATATGTTCGTGAAATCAACCTGGATTTAAACAAACAAATTGCTTTGGGCATTTTAAAACACAGCCCCCTGGCTGAAAAACTTAAAGACATCAATCTTCAAATTACAGCCATGCACAAGGATGGGAAGATTGATCGATTATTCACCGAATATTTAACACCGGCGGTCTTAATGCATACAATTGATGAGGGATGGTTGCGATTAATAGAGTTAATCGGCGTGGTATCCTTTGCAATTTATGCATTTATCCATGGCTTCTACAGACATATGGCGTTTGTAAAAACCGTTGGTTTTTCAATCGTTGTTGTTTTTATTGGCCCCGTGCTTAAAGATATCTTAACTACCGGACACATTGAGTTTTTCAAAAATCCGTATTATCTGTCTGTCGTGATCGGAATTATCTTTGTAGCCCATGCGATTATTTCAACGCTCCGATCTTTGTCATACCGTCAAATCCGCACATATATTTTTTCTGAAAACAAAGATCGATGGATTCAGGAAATTACGTGTGCTCTGGGTCTGGCCAGCTATACCGTTAGTGGTGTGTTATATGCTATTACCAGTGCGGAAACAAGCTGGTTCTGGGAGGGTCTGCTGGGAACCATTACAGCCACATCGGGCCTGTTGATTGCCCACGAACTATATAAACTGCCGTCTAAAATTAATTTTCTATTTGTAGAGATATCCTTTGGGTGGGGCACGTTGCTCGCTCTATATTTTACGCTGTCACGAAGCACGATAAACTTTGATCAAGAAAGCATCTTCATGGCCGTAATGACGACTCTGTTTGGCATTTTCTTAAGTAGAATGCTGGCACTATATCACCAGATCTCTTCCATAGGATTTGGCCGAAGATTACGAGAAACCCTAGACAATTTGTGAGACGATTATGAAACACCCAAACACATTAACGCGCGCCTTTAAATCAATTCCAAAGAAAACCTTGTACGGCGGAATTGGAATTATTGTTCTATTGATTTTGATCTCTAAGTTTTTTCCCGGATCAAAAGCTCCTTCGAAAACTGCAGAAGACTTTAAAGTCTATGCTCATCAATCTAAAGCAACAAACGAGGTCATCAATCTGAGAACTTCTGGCGTTTCCAAAGCAAGCAAAAAAATTAATTTGTTAAGCGAAACCTCTGGACAAATCTATCGCATACATCACAAAAAAGGACACGCCATTAATATTAATGAGCCCCTTGCAACAATACAGCTTGAAGACCGCAGTCAGTCGCTTAAACAAGTCCGCGCAGCGTATGAGCTAGCGAAACACAATTTAAACATTATTGACCGGCTTGCAAAGGATAACTTTAGATCTGACATCAACCTAAAAACCGCGCAAGTTGAATATGAAACAGCCGCAACAAACTTAGCAAAAATGGAAAAAGAGATAAAAAACACCGTCATTAGCGCCCCGTTTAAAGGTGTTCTTGGCGATGTCTTGTTAGAAGAAGGTAGCGTTGTCGCTCCTGGCACCCCCGTTGCTACGCTTCTAAATCTTGATCCAATTCTGATACAACTATACATCTCAGAAAAAGATTACGGGCGCATTGCGCTAAATCACTCGGCTCAAATGCATTTTTCAAATGATGAAAAACTATCCGGGCAAATTACATTTATAAGCTCTATCGCCGCTCCAAAAACACATATGTTCTTGGTGGAGGTTTCCACGGCAAACTCAGAGTTCAAAATTCCAGAAGGCGTTACCGCACAAGTTGATATTCCAACAACCGAACAAAAGGTACACAAGATCAGCCCGTCTGTCTTGTCTATCGACCAGGACGGAAACATGGCCGTAAAAATAATCAACGCAGAAAGCAAAGTTGAGTCTTATCCTGTTAAACTCGCCCAAAGTGTGGATGACGCTATTTGGGTAACCGGATTACCAGACGATACAATCGTCATTGATTACGGCTCAAATTTTGTAAATGCGGGCGAAAAGGTTCAGTGGGAACCTACTGAAAAACTAAAGGGCCCTGAACATGCGCAATAAAGTTGTAACATTTATATTGGCCTGTTGTTTGGTCGCATGTGGCAATGATAGTCCAAGCATCGAACCAACGCCCCTTGTTGTAAGCGCACGCTTTGATATTCCTGCGTCGACCCCAAAAGATATTGAAAAATATTTTACAAACCCGCTGGTCAAAGCGCTAAAATCTGCGCCGCACATATCTATTACCCACGCGACTGCTTTAACAAATGGCGCAACCGTGGTTGTAATTTTTGAAGATGGAATTAAGTTTGCAGAAGGCGAAGATATCATTAACACTGTGCTTGCCTCAGTTAAGTCGCCAAAAAAATTTAACACTGTAGATTTTACCGAACTGTGTGGGGATGACTTGTCACAAAGCGATTTGATGCATGTTGCAAAAGCAAAAGGCGTAAAATCAGAAAGCGTCTTTGATAACGTCATCACCGTATCCGCCGACTTAGCTAAAAATATTCTGCCCTCAGAAGAATATAATTCTATGTTTGCAAACGAATGCGACGAACCCTCAACAGCTCCGTTGTATGTTCTCGAAAACTAAGGAAGCAAAATTATGATGCGATCAATTGTTGAGTTTGGCTTACGACAAAACCGTGCGATATTGTCAATGCTGGTATTAATTTTTATTGCGGGGATTTCAACGTATATCAAGATACCAAAAGAATCGTTCCCAGACATTAAAATCCCCATCATGATTGTGCAATTAACCCATGATGGCATTGCCCCCGAAGATGCGGAAAGATTGCTAATCCGCCCAATGGAAAAACAACTTCGCACGCTTGAAAACTTAAAAGACTACAAATCAACTGCGTTCGAAGGCGGGGCAAACATTACGCTGGAATTTAATGCTGGGTTTAACGCAAAAGAAGCAAAAGATGCGGTGCGCGACAAGGTCGACATCGCCAAGGCCGAACTTCCCACCGAAACACTAGAACCCAATATTATTGAGGTTAATACCAGTAAGTTTCCCGTCCTAACCGTAAAACTATCCGGCGCCGTGCCTCAGCGCACATTAATTGAACTGGGTCGAACACTGAAAGACGCCATCGAAGCTAACGTGTCAGAAGTTCTAGAGGTCAACATGTTGGGCGACCGGACAGAGCAGGTTGAAATCCAAATTGACCCCATCAAATTAGAAACCTACGCCGTTGATTTACTACAGGTCATGCAACAGTTTTCCGCCAACAATATTATGGTTAACTCTGGGAGTTTAGACACGGGAAGGGGGCGATTTCCTGTAAAGGTTCCAGGCCTTATCAATGACGTCAAAGACCTGTTCGATTTTCCCGTTATGATGAACGGATCTCAAGTCGTTACATTCAAAGATATCGCCGATGTAAAACTTGTATACCAAGATGCAACTTCATATGCCAGAGACCGCGGTCGTCCCGCAATTGCATTAGAGATCACAAAGAGAACCGGCGAAAACATCATTGAGACGATTGAGAAAGTAAAGTACGTTTTAAGCCAAGCAAAGGCCAGCGATCAGTGGCCCCAGGCCGTCGAGGTTGGCTTTTCTCAAGACCAAACAAAACACATCCAAGATTTTTTGTTCACATTACAAAATACATTAATATTTACCCTGATGCTTGTGATCGGCGTCATTGTTTATTCTATGGGCGTTCGTCCGTCTATCTTGGTTGGGTTATCCGTGCCGGGGTCATTTTTGATTGGACTGCTTCTTCTAAATGCCATGGGCTACACAATGAATATGATCGTATTGTTCAGTTTTATTTTAGCCGCGGGAATGTTGGTGGATGGAGCCATCATTGTTGTGGAATATGCCGATCGACGAATGATCGAGGGTGTTGATCGCGTAAATGCCTACAAAGATGCAGCACACAAAATGCTGATTCCCATTCTGACCTCTATTGGAACAATCGCGATTGTCTTTATGCCGCTATTATTCTGGCCTGGTCTTGTGGGTGAGTTTATGAAATTTATGCCGATCACGCTCATCATGACCCTAAGCGGCTCAATTATTATGGCGGTGTTTTTTACCCCCATACTGGGAGCGATGACCGCAAAAGTTGATATGGCTCATTACGAAAAAAGCAAAGACGATATTTTGGCTGCACAAAACTGCCAATTTGATCAAATCAAAGGCATCACTGGAAAATATGTAATGTTGCTGGAAAAGCAATTACATCATCCGTGGAGAGTAATCGGTGCGGGTATTTTTGCATTAGTCTTTGTTCAAACCGTTTATAGTTTTTTAAACAGTGGTCTTGTGTTTTTTCCAGACACCGACCCAGAACAGGCTCAAATCAATATTCGCGCTCGCGGAGACATGTCGGGACTTGAAAAAGATGCGCTTGTTTGGCAAGTTGAATCGCTTATCTTAGACATGAAAGAACTTAAGTCCATTTATGCCAGGACAGACGCCATTAAAGGTGGAACAAAAGGCGCTATGGACAAAGGCAGCCCACCCGACACCATCGGCACTATCTTTTTAGAATTTGATGATTGGAACAAGCGTCGCCGCGTGAACGATATTTTAAAAGAAATCAAACAGCGTTGCTCGGGCGTGCCCGGGGTTGTTTTAGACGTTTCTGTTCAGAAAAGCGGCCCCCCGCAAGACAAGCCCATTGATATTGGACTGACCGGCGTTTCGCTGGATTCATTAATGAAGGCCGCGGACATTCTAAAAGATAAACTAACAAGCTTAGGCGGTCTGCAAGATATCGAAGACAGTCGATTTTTACCCGGAGTACAACTCAACATCAACGTTGATCGCGTCGAAGCTGCAAAATACGGAACAACCATTCAGGCGGTTGGCGGAGTATTGCGCATGCTAACCACCGGTGTAAAAGTTGGAAGCTATCGAACAGAATCAAAACGCGATGAATTGGATGTTTTGCTGCGGTTTAACCCCAACTATAAAAACTTTGATGAGATTGCCCACCTAAGATTACCCACACCGTTTGGGTCGGTTGCAATTAGCCAATTTGCGACGCAGTCATTCTCAGACAAGGTTGGAACCATTCGCAGATTAAATGGTTCACGCATTATTAGCGTAAAAGCAAACGTAGCAGAGGGGCATCTGGCTAGTGAAAAAGTTAAAGCCATTACCGAATGGATTAAAGACTCTGCGCCCTTTTCAAAAGACGTAACCGTCATCTTCCGAGGCGAAGACAAAGACCAAAAAGAGTCTGGGGCATTCTTAGGAAAGGCCTTTATGTGGGCAATCCTGTTAATGCTGTTTGTATTAATCTTGCAGTTTAACAGCTTCTTTAGTGCTTTCTTGGTATTAAGCGCCCTTGTGATGTCCACGGGCGGGGTCTTCATCGGACTAATGATTCACCAAATCCCATTCAGCGTTGTCATGGGGGGCGTCAGCATCATTGCGCTGGCGGGTATTATCGTCAGCAATAACATTATCTTGATCGATACCTTTGACGAAACCGTTAAGAAAATTACGGATGTTAAGACGGCCATTTTATATACCTGCGCCCAACGCTTAAGACCAATCGTGCTAACACACGTCACGGTCATCTTGGGGCTGTTGCCGATTGTCTTTTTGGTTAACATTGACTTTGTTAATCTAACCATTACTGTTGGCGATCCCGCGATGGAATTCTGGCAACAGCTTGCGATCTGTATATCGTATGGTGTTGCCTTCGGATCACTGCTAACGTCGTTTGTAACTCCAGCAGCACTTATGGCTCGACACAATTTCCGCGAGAAAAGAAGACTGGCTAAACTGGGTTGAGCTCTCATCTCCGCGCGGCTCCCAAGACCATCGACAGCGCAATGTTGCACCCCGCAAAAAGCGGGGAAGCGGAAGCAACCCTAGCCAAAAATGGCCTTGATTTCTAATAAAATCACACCAACGCCACATATTAAAGCAAGAATCAAACCGAAGAAGCCTCCACAAACAGGTCGAGCGCTGCTCGCAGGAGTTGTCCGCAATCTCCACACAACAAGCGTCGGAATAATAATCGCCAGAATGCTTAATGCTATCGCCGCATACCCCAACGCCATGACAAATCCCTCTGGATAAAATAATGCAAAAACCAACGGAACCAGAAATGTAAACGCGCCAACAATAAATACCGACGGCTTTTTGTCCTTGCTGGTTAATTGTTCTTCCATAAAATCAAACAAACCAAGTCCAACGCCTAAAAATGATGTAGCAACCGCCAAAGATGTAAACCCCTGGGCAGCCGAAATCACCCAGCCGCCGCCAGCTAGATTAGAAAGAGTGTTGGCAAACAATCCCAAATCACCTCCGCTTGCTTTAATAGACGCAAAGCTATCAGCCCCCTCAAGGGGAATCACCCCCAACACAACAACCTCCCACAGGACATAAACAATCAGGGGTATTGTGCTTCCCAAAATGAATGTGGAGCGCAATTTTTGTGGATCGGGCCCAATATAATTTACAATAGTGGGGATGCTGCCATGAAAACCAAACGATGTGAAAAATAAGGGGATTAATATTGAAAAACAAGGGATGCATTCTTCTGGCACGCGCTGCAAAAGAGACACGTCAATTTTCGGCAAACACGCCGCAACAATAATGATAAAAAATGAGGTTTTAACAAGCAACAACCATCGATTGGCTGTATCGACCACTTGGGTTCGCGCTAAAATTATGCTTCCAAAGATGCCTGCGAATAAAACTACCGAAACGGCAGGCGATATCTTAATCCCAAAGACGCTATCAACAAGCTGATCAAGCACCGAAGAGCCCCCCGCCATATATGCGGACAACAAGGCATAAAACAACATCGCGATTGCAAGCGTTGAAACGACTTTTCCAACCCGCCCCAAACTGTATTCAGCCGCATAGGCTATGCTAACACCTCGATTAAAATATAGGTTCATCTCAAGCGTAACAAGAGCCGTATACGTCATAAGCGCCCACATGCAAATCAACAGGACTACGCTTAACCCAAAACCAGCGGACGCAGAGGCTATTGGCAGGGCAAGCATTCCGCCGCCAACGGTTGTTCCTGCAACGATTAGAACGCCGCCTAAACGTTTATTTTTAGACATTTTTTACTCCGTGGTATTTTACACGGAGTGTGCCATAAAATTAGGTTTAGTGATAGAACTTTTGATCAGCAACTTTCCCGCGGAATATGTAGAAGTTGTACATAGAGTATCCCAGAATTAAAGGTAAGAAAATTAACGCGCCAAAAAACATTAATTTTTGAGTTTCTGGCAACGATGACGCCTGCCAAATTGTCAGCGCCCCAGGAACAATATACGGCCACCCCAAAAAGACTACCCCACCAAACACAGTCGCCAACAACGCAACCCCATACAGAAACGGCGCAAAATCAGACATTTCTTTCGCTGAAAGGCTGCGATATAGCTTAACTGTGATCAATCCTATAATTGCAAACAAGCCAATGTATACTGAATAAAACTCATGGAACCGCTGCGCAAGATGTTTCCCCGACGGGAATGATAGATCGGCAGACGCATCATGAACAACATAATAACCAGACGCACCGACAAGGGCGATAAAATATACCGCGGTAACAATTATCAGTCCTTTAGAGGCGCAAACAAATCGCTGCTTTTCGGCGTCTTTTAGGCGATAAATCAAAAAGTTCGCCCCCATGAAGGCATAAAACAAAACAATCAATCCTGCTACACAAAAGTTAAAGGTGTTCAACCATGCCCAATAATCGTGGTTAAATTGACCCTCGATTGTTTGAAACCCCTGAATCAGTTGACCAAAGATAATGCCCTGACAGACAGACATCCCCAACGACCCCAGGAAGAAAAACGTACTCCAAACCCATTTGAAGCGCTCTGGAGATTTAAATCTAAACTCAAACGACACTCCACGAAAGATCAAACAAATCAACATAGCAATCAACGGAACGTACAGTGCATTAAATATGAAGACATAGGCTTTCGGAAAAATCCCATACAAACCACCCGCGGCCAAGACCAACCAGGTTTCGTTTGTATCCCAAATAGGGGCAATAGAATTCATCATGTTTTCACGGGATTGAGAGTTTGATCCCAACGGAAACAAAAGACCAATACCCAAATCAAACCCGTCCAGCGCCATATAGATAAACAACGCCACAGGAATTAAAACGCTCCAAACAATTGCATAATCCATAATTATTCTCCTTGCAAAACTGCTGGCATCGGCTCATTCATGCCTTTTTGTATAATGCGAACCAAGTATATTAAATACAGCACAAATATTATCAAAAAGGTTATGCCAAATGCGACCAAAGATCCCCGAATAGCTTCCGGGGGAAGCGATGTGGTCGCCCCGTGCGCTGTTCGCATTAACCCATGAATGATCCAGGGTTGGCGGCCAACCTCTGTAACTATCCACCCCGCAATTGTTGCAACAAAACCAAGCGGAATGCAAAGCGGCAAAATCGCATACAGCCATCGCGTCGTTTCTAATTTCTTGCGTGCCCATAAATATCCACCCGCCAGCGCCAAGAAAATAAACAAACACCCAATTCCGACCATCAATCTAAAACTGATAAAAACTAACGGGACAAACGGACGATCTTCTTTTTTTGCTTCCTTAAGACCATGAACCATTCCCTTGGTGCTTCCTGTTAAGTACCAGCTGGCAATTTTAGGAATCTTAACTTCATAATGATTTTTTTCATTTTCCATATCTGGCCAGGCAAACAAAATCATCGGGGCTTCTGTTTCAGACTCCCAATGTGCCTCCATCGCAGCAAGCTTTATCGGCTGAGTTTTTCCGGTATGTATGCCATGGGAGTGTCCCACCAAAAACTGAATCGGGCCCAAAACAAGGGCACATGCCAGCGCCACCTTAAACCCGGGCAGAGCTGTTTGAATTTCTTTCCGTTTAAACAAGAAAATGGAAAGAACCCCCATCACAACAAATGCCGCAGTCAGATATGACGCGCCCAACATATGCGCCAAATGATAAAACATGGTTTCGTTCAGCAAGATTTTAGACCAGTCTTTTACATAAAAGATTCCGTCAATTATTTCGGTTCCTTGTGGGTTTTGCATCCAGGCGTTTACGCAAATAATCCAATACGCAGACAGGGTTGTTCCCAACACCACCATCCCCGTTGCGAACAAATGAACGGCCGGCTTAACACGCCCCCAACCAAATACCATGATTCCTAAAAACGTCGCCTCTAAAAAGAAGGCACTTAGAACCTCAAATCCCAATAATGGGCCAACGACATTTGTGGTCGCTATTGAAAACGGCCCCCAGTTTGTTGCAAATTGAAACGACATTGGTATACCCGTCACAACTCCCATACCAAAGGACAGTGCAAAGATTTTTGAGAATATTCGAAATAGTTTTGAATATGCGGGGTTGCGCGTTCTTAACCACATAATCTCTAATATGAACAAATATACTACCAGCCCGATAGTAATGGTTGGAAATAAAATATGAAACCCAACGGTAAAGGCAAATTTGATGCGAGATAAAAATAATGTTGAAAGTAAATCCATTTTTTCTTGTTTTCTAAATAACTGCCATCAAGTTTACATCAAAGATGGTTAACAATATATCAAATTAAAACATCAAGGTGTCGACCCACCGTGTTTTTGCTGGTTAAAAAAGATTGGTCTGATTTTTTTGTTAATGCTTGAACTGCCGAACGCCCAACGACCGCCGGCACCTTTGATACCGGCTGAACTTTCAGAACTGTCCTTTGCAAGGAAACGGGGCGAACCGAAGCTATCACTTTTTTACAACACCTTTTAATTTCGGCGGATGAACGGCACACAACATCCGCACTGTGTATCCTTGTATGCACGTGGGGGCAGCATCTATCAACCCTATTAAAAAAGACTGCAGTCTGCTTTCTGGATCTTCTTTAACCTTGCCCCAAACATACACAAACACCTCGCTCACACGTGCGTTTGTTTCTATGTCCAAATCAGCGCCACCTTTGTGTTTTCCTAAGGCGCCCATACTCGTCAAGGCCAGCTTTAATGCGGGATATGCAGCGTTATCAAAATAAGATCCGAAGGCTAACACGTCTGGATCGACGACGGGTTTATCGCTTAAATTAAGTTGAGCGCCAACCATAATGGGTGATTCATTCTTAATGTTTTCTATGACTCTTCCAAGTTCTGAAACACTTCCAGCAAACACATCCTTAAACTCTGCCGCGGCTGTGTTTAAACATCCGCCTGCCTGAACCTTTGACCACAACACCTTACAGTATGTGCTTGCAAGGTTGTGCACGTCGCTCCCCTGAGCAACCTCCGGCAACTCTCTAAAAAAAGAGTCAGCTTCCGCTGCATAAGTGGGGCTCCCGCAAAAAGGCAATAATAAAACGAAAAACAAGAGGCAATATATCTTGCACATGAGAATCTCCTAAGATTTCCCCAATATATACCGGCAAAACCCTAAGAAAGACTTAACCTGTCAAAAAAATATCTGATCGCTTGCTTGATTTTTGAGCCCCGGTTCTATATCTTTCTTTCATGGGGCCATAGCTCAGCTGGGAGAGCGCTACGATGGCATTGTAGAGGTCAGGAGTTCGATCCTCCTTGGCTCCACCAACAAACAAAAGTTGATCCCGACGGATCAGGGGCGCCTTACGCGTCAGCCGGGGTACAGCCCCGCGTTGTTGATGGCGAACCCCAACCACCAATTACCTAGTTAATCAAGCCACCACCCCGATAGGCAGCAAACACTCAAAACATAAGAATGTTTCTTTTTTATTCTAAAATTAAGATAGCCTTTACTTTTGTCTGTCACCATCAAAAAAACAAAAGGTCTTGATGGTGAGCGTTTTGCGCAAATTATTATGTGTCGGGATGGTGGTGTTGCTAAGCGCCCAGCCAGCGGATGCTCGCGTTAGCCACGCAAAGCGCATTGCCATTACAATTGATGATGCCCCATCTCCATCAACCCCCTTGTTTACTGGTCAACAGCGCGCCCTATCCATCATTGATCATCTTAGAAAGTCTGACGCGCCCCCCATTGGGGTATTTGCTATCGGAAATCATGTCGTTAACTTTGGCACCGAACAATTAAAACTATATGGGTTGGCCGGACATGCGATATGTAACCACACCTACTCACACCGCAGCCTAAAAAATTGCTCTGCAGAGGACTATGTTCGGGACATTCAAAAAGCGGAAAAATTATTAAAAGAAATGCCGGGATATGCTCATTTGTTTCGATATCCATATTTGGATGAGGGTTACCCCGCCCAGACGCAAAAAGTAAATTCTGCGCTAAAGGATCTTGGGTATACGAACGCACGCATCACCATTAATAACTGCGATTATTATATGTCTCACATCCTACAAAAAGAGCGGCATGCTGGCAAACGCATAGACTATGAAAAGCTTCGCACAGTTTATTTGCAAGTCATGCTTGAGTGCGTGGAATATTTTGATGGATGGTTTGACCTGCAGGGAAAACAATCGATGAATCACGTGTTATTAATGCATTCAAACGATCTAACCGCTTTGTATATCGGCGATCTAGTTCAAGCATTAAGAGATCGCGGGTGGACAATAATTTCAATTCACGATGCCTATAAGCCCGTACCAGAGGACTTTAAAAACATCCCGTCAAAAATTGTTGAGACCAATTCAGCCAATCCAGCCCGCGCAAGAAACTCTCCGAAAGGGATGTCTGTTCGATACTTGGTCGAGCTGTTTCGACAAGAAAAAGTATTTGTTGATGTCAGGCCTGGCGAGACCTATACTGCTTCAAATTAGCTTAGTTTGGAGATCTCATGAAAAAATATCTATTTGCTGTCCTTATCCTTTGTCTCTCCACCCCTTTTGGAATGGGCAAAAAAGATATGGTTGCTATGCTTAACACGCTAAATCAAGGAGTTGTTAATATTGAAACAACAATTGTTCATTCTGCCTACAAAAATGTTGGAATCACAGGGGGAACAGGCTTTTTAATTAATAAAGAAAAAGGTGTGTTTCTAACAAACTCTCATGTTGTATCCCCGGGATCCGTGTGTCGTTATACTATTCGTTTTGCCGACGGTAAAGAAGCAAAAGCTAAATTGATATATTATGACCCTTGGCAGGATTTTGCATTTTTAGAGGTGTCCCCGAAAGACATCCCCGAACAAACCGAGGCTTTACAGCTAAGGCCACACGCTGTTGTTGAAAACGAAGAAGTCTTTATTATTGGAAACAATGGCGGGAAAGAGTATTCGTTCTTGTCGGGTCGAACGGCGAATCGATTTGAAAGCATGGGATATTTTCCAAACCAATCGTTTCGCATTACAGTTAACAATGCCCCAGGAAGCAGCGGGTCTCCAGTTCTTAACATGAATGGTGAAGTTATCGGAATTATCCACTCTGGCAACGATGCGTCTTCGGCGTTTGCATTGCCCATGGAATATATCGGCGATAGCTTAAAAGAAATATTGGCTCAAAAAACGCCATCTCGCCAACATACCGGAGCCCTGGTAGAGTATGCATCTTTAGACAAGACAGAAAAATTCTTAAAATTACCGCCAGAGGTGTCTGCAGACTATATTAAAAAATACCCCGACGCAAAAAGAAGAGTGTTAAGAGTCTGGACCGTATTAAAAGGATCCCCCGCAGACGGAGTGTTGTTTCCGGGAGATGTTGTTATGTCGGTCAACGGAAGGTCAGCAGGCCCCAACCTGTACGAGCTTGATAAACAGATAAACGACTCAAAAGAGCCCTTAACATTTGAGATATATCGTTATGGGGAAAAAGTTTCTGTTACGACAAAGACATACGACTTACAACGTCACAAAATTAATTGCATCGTCGTTGCAGGTGGCGCCATGTTCTATTCCGTGGACGACCCCTTGCGCCTTCAAACTGGCGCTGCGCCAGAATCAGTTTTCGTAACAAATGTACAAAAGGGTGGAAGTTTTTATTACGCCCCGATCCCGGCCATTCCCGAAACAGACAAAGCGCTAATTAGCATTAGCAAAATCAACCAAACCAACATAAAAAATCTTAATGATGTGATTGGCTTTTTTACTGCAATTCAAGACGAGTCTGACTTGGTCATTCAATATTCTAATTTTGGTTATTACTATACCTATGCCCGCACGTTTATGTTTAACCAAAGCGCCCAAATTGCAGAGGTGTCATATAATCCAAAAGACGGACCGCTTATGGTGTTTGAATTTAGCGATACAGAAAAAGATTGGATAAAAAAATAGAGGTGAGCACGCCCCCGCATCTGCGGCGGGGGCTGTTTTTTACGAGCAATTTGCAGCCGCCCCTAACAAAAGAACAACGCTTTGAAAAAATAAGTTTTGATGTGTCTGTTTTGTGTTTGTACACATGTGTTGGGCGGGTAAGAATATAACAAAGGCCTCTAGAAATCATCCCGGGCACACCCCAGAAAGGCCAGATCAATAACAATTTCTCGGTCGACAATGTTCAAAACAATCGCGTTTGAAAATTATAGATCATCAAGAGGATTCCACCCTCGTTCAAACGGGGGCCCGTTTCGCAGGGTGTTGCGCAGCTCACACAATGTCCAGAATCGGCTCTGCGTATCAAGGGCGCAAAAAAACAATGAACAGAACAAAACCCCCCGCCGAAGCGGGGAGGGTGGAACTAATCTCGCAACAGCTCATTAATCGCCGTCTTTGATCGCGTCCTCTCATCAACACGCTTTACGATCACCGCGCACGACAAACTCAAACCATTTTTTGTAGGCTGAGATCCCGGAACAACGACGGAATAGGCAGGAACTCTTCCCATATAAATCTCGCCACTTTCGCGGTCAATAATCTTTGTAGACGCGCCTATAAATACCCCCATAGAAATAACGGCGCCTTCTTCAACGATAACGCCCTCTGCGATTTCACTGCGAGCACCAATAAAGCAATTATCTTCAATGATAACCGGATTTGCTTGAATGGGCTCTAAGACGCCTCCAATGCCAACCCCTCCCGAGATGTGGCAGTTCTTTCCGATTTGAGCGCACGACCCTATTGTAACCCAGGTATCAATCATGGTGCCTTCATCAACGAACGCTCCAATGTTTACAAAACTAGGCATCAAAACCGCACCTCTAGATATAAAGGCTCCTTTTCGTACAATAGCCCCTGGAACAAATCGCGCGCCGACCGTTTCAAACTGCAGATCATTCCAGTCGGTTGTTTTTACAGGAACCTTATCAAAATAAGAAAAGACGCCATCGCTTGTTAGCGCGTTGTTGTGCATGCGAAAATAAAGAAGCACCGCTTTTTTTAGCCACTGATGGGTTGCCCACTCACTGTTGCTTTTCTCACAAATTCGAAAAGTTCCAGAGTCTAACCCCTCAATAGCCTCGTCCACAGCATGTTTAACTTTTGCATCATATGCTGCTTTTTCTTTATTTTCCCAAGCCCACTCAATTAATGAACGTATGTTCTCCACGGCAATCGCCCCCATATTAAATATACTTACAGTATCTCTTTTCGTAATAAAAAGCCAACCCCATTAAGGCGTTTTACCGCATGTTTATTTTTTGGTGATTGAATAAAAATCCCCATAGCTGGTTCCCATGCCTCTGGTTAACTGTGGAAGCACGGGGCTTTCTTCAAAGGTGCTGCTGCTCATGCTTGCTATATCCCATTGACCAAGGTCTTCCGCTGAAATTGACAACAAGCTAACAAGGTCTATTCCATCAATTGAGCCATCAACTGGTAGTATCAACACGCCACCTCGCCTTAAAGCAAGATATGCATCAAGAAGACCCTTTTGCAAAATTTGTTTTTGTTTTTCTATTGCTGCGAAAATAAAAGGCTCATAATGTTTTTTAAGGGCTTCGTGCTCTGGTGGATTGTTCTCCAACAACCAAGTTTGAAACTGGCATGGATATTGAAACGAGTTTTTTGAAAGCTTTGTTCCGTCTGCTTTCGTTATGACCAATTCCATTTGTTTTTCAAAATACTCTCGACCCAAGGGCCCCTGGCTTCCATCATCTCCAATATATCGGGTAGTGCCATAATCAAATACAACGGCATCAAATACGCCTTTAACCGAAAAATCTACAGGCCAAGCTGTTGCAAGAGCATTTTTCTGTGTTGTATCTTGTGTGTTGTCGTGCAAATATCCATCAACTCCGGCATCTCCAGGATCAACAAACAACCAAGAAAGTCCCTTAAGTGCCGTGATTGTGATGCGTTCCTCGGCAACCCCCTGGACGTTTCCTCGCCCAATAACCATCCCTTTTTTGTCTTGAGCGTGTTTGTTAACAAAATCACTATATACTTTTGGCAGTCCGGTTAACACTTCTTGCTCTGGGGTCGCCGCCCGAACCTCTGCGGTCAAGCTAGTCTGAAAATTCGACTCATCTCCAGGAGAAACGATCTCGCCATTTACGCCGCAGCACGAAAATCCCATTAACAAAGTGCTTATACTAAGTTTGCTTTTTCTCATCCTATTTTTTTCCTTTTAAAAGCTTCTTCATTTTTAATATAGGGCAGCAGTCTTGTTTTCAAGTTTTTTAAATTATGACGGGCTAGGTTTTTGATTTCCAAAGACATCACTGCCCCGCTAACTTTAATCAACATAAGAGTTACCCTTTTTGAGCCTTAAGCTTTCACTTAGAAACCCTCTTAGAATTTTGGATATCACGCCATTTTTCAACGCTAAATAACGTGTGGATAACCTGTGAATAAAAACAAATAAAATGGGCAAGATATCCTTTGTTCAAACTTCAGGTTTTTTCAAGGTTTTTTATCCACAGTTTTTCAAAAGTTATCCCCATTTGTGGATAGTTTTTCTAAAAATCGTCAAAAAAACCACAGATTACGAGGGGGTTTTTTATCCCCCAACCTGTGAATAAAAGTAAACAAACCCTTGTACAAAAAACTTATCCCCGCAATTCATGCATACAACAACTATCTACTATACTTATATTAATAATAAAGAATAAGGAAGATGTGTGGACACATCCCCACTTCTGGAGAACTATTCTAAAAAAGCCCCTCGGGTGATTTCCTAATTTTCAGAGGCTCTTTGCAAACTCCTGCGGATGCTTATTGGGGCACACCCCTCGTCATAAAAAAAATATTAACAAAATTTGATTGACAAGAATGCCGATCCTAGTTTACCTATTAACCGAGGTCAACCTCAACTGTTGGCGGAACGGATATAAAAAATCTAGCTTACGCTCACCAAGTTTAAATCTTAAAACATACCAAACAATTCAAATTAAGTATTAAGGACAATGCATTTACAAGAATTAAAACAAAAAAGTCCAACAGAACTGTTGAAAATCGCAGAAGAGTTGGAAATCGAGAATGCAAGCACATTGCGCAAGCAAGATATGATCTTTGCCATTTTAAAAAAAACCGCTGACAAAGACATCGCGATCTTTGGCGAAGGAGTTGTAGAAATCTTACAAGATGGGTTTGGTTTTCTAAGATCTCCTCAATCAAACTATCTGCCGGGACCCGATGATATTTATGTGTCTCCAAGCCAGATTCGAAAAATGGCTTTGCGAACAGGCGATACGGTTGACGGAGAAATTCGAGCTCCAAAAGAAGGTGAGCGCTATTTTGCTCTTGTAAAGATCAATACGATCAACTATCAAACCCCCGAACACGCAAAGCATCGAATTAACTTTGATAACCTTACGCCGCTGTATCCGAACGAGCACCTTAATCTTGAAGTTGACGTTATTAACAAAAATACAAACAAAACTGAAAAAGACCTTACAACACGAATTATTGACCTTGTCTGTCCTTTAGGTAAGGGGCAACGAGCGTTAATTGTAGCTCCACCGCGCACAGGTAAGACGGTGATGTTGCAAAACATAGCAAACGCAATCACAACAAATCATCCAGAAGTCGTGTTGATTGTTTTGTTGATTGACGAACGCCCAGAAGAAGTCACCG
>DITM01000086.1:169-4286 GCA_002422845.1 Candidatus Paracaedibacteraceae bacterium UBA6184 | reverse complement strand
AATGGTGATTGAAAAAGCAAAACGTCTAACCGAGCACAAAAAAGATGTGGTAATCCTTTTGGATTCGATTACTCGATTGGCTCGAGCCTACAACACGGTTCTTCCGTCGTCCGGAAAAATTTTAACGGGTGGTGTTGATGCTAACGCGCTGCAACGACCCAAGCGATTTTTTGGTGCTGCTCGAAATGTTGAAGAGGGCGGATCGTTAACTATTATCGCAACCGCGTTGATTGATACGGGATCGCGCATGGACGAAGTGATCTTNNTGATCTTTGAAGAATTCAAGGGTACGGGCAACAGCGAAATCGTTATGGATCGTCGAGTTAGCGATAAACGCATATTCCCCGCGATTGATATTACAAAATCAGGCACGCGCAAGGAAGAAGAGCTTGTGGATCGCTCAACGCTTCAAAAAATGTGGGTTCTTCGTCGTGTTCTTATGCCAATGGGCACAGTTGAAGGTATGGAATTTTTAGTTGATAAACTAAAGTATTCTAAGGATAATATGGAATTCTTTACATCTATGAATCAATAAGGAATTAAAAATGTCGAACGTTGTTATTGATAAAGAAACCGTCAAAAAGATCGGTCAGTTAGCTCGTATTAAGATTGAAGAACACGAATCTGAAAAGTACGCAAATGACATTACCGCCGTTTTAAACTGGTTTGAAATGTTAGACGAGGAGGATGTCTCAACGACAGAGCCCGCCAACAACCGCAACCACCAAGCAACACCTCAACGTGAAGATGTTATCACGGATGGTGGCAGGGTTGACGCGGTTATCGTCAACGCCACAGACGCTAAATTTAATATGTTCTCAGTTCCTAAAGTTGTTGAATAGGTTTAAACTATGTCAAAAAAACTAACCACGCTATCTCTGTCTGAAGCAAGAGATGGTTTGAATAAAAAAGACTTCACCTCTGTTGAGCTTACTCAGGCGTTTTTGGATA
Source organism: Candidatus Paracaedibacteraceae bacterium UBA6184 (assembly GCA_002422845.1). Classification (GTDB taxonomy): domain Bacteria; phylum Pseudomonadota; class Alphaproteobacteria; order UBA6184; family UBA6184; genus Bodonicaedibacter. The sequence goes on along the minus strand of DITM01000086.1, from coordinate 3,335 downwards.
GAATTCCCACCCTTAAAGAGCTAAACGCCTATGTTGCTGTTACTGGCGATATTGCTATAACACAAGCAAAGGCTTCTGATGACCGTCGCTCTAAAACAGGCGCGCTTCCTTTGGACGGCCTGCCGATTGCGATTAAAGATTTATATTGCACAAAAGGTGTGCGTACGACGGCAGCATCAAAAATTTTAAGTAACTTTATACCCCAATACGAATCCACCGTAACTGCCAATCTTTGGCGAGACGGTGCGGTTATGCTGGGTAAGGTTAACTTGGATGAATTCGCCATGGGGTCGGCCAACCTATACAGTTGTTTTGGTCCAGCATTAAGCCCTTGGAAAAAAGATGGAAAACATCTAGTTCCAGGAGGATCCTCAGGTGGTTCAGCAGCAGCAGTTGCCGCGCAAGGGGCCTTAGCAGCCACCGCGTCTGATACGGGTGGGTCGATTCGTCAGCCGGCATCTTTTTGTGGATTAACAGGCATTAAACCAACTTATGGTCGGTGTTCTCGATATGGTATGGTGGCCTTCGCATCCTCATTGGATCAAGCCGGCCCTATCACCCGAACAGTTCGCGACTCTGCTATAATGTTAGGCAGTATGGCGGGCTATGACGATAAAGACTCCACCTCTGTCAATAGTACGGTTCCTGACTATGAAGCCATGCTCGGTAAAAGTATTAGAGGTATGAAAATTGGTATTCCAAAAGAATACCGCATGGATGGAATGAACCAAGATATTTTAGATTCTTGGGATCGTGGCGCGCAAATTCTAAAAGACGCGGGCGCGGAAATCATTGAAATCTCATTGCCGTATACTAAATATGCGCTGCCAGTGTATTACATTATGGCGCCCGCCGAAGCATCCTCGAACCTTGCTCGATATGATGGTGTTCGATATGGTATGCGAACAGAGTCAGCCGACTCTATCTCTGATTTTTATGAAAAAAATCGCGGGCACTTTATTGGCCCCGAAGTTAAAAAACGTATCTTGATCGGAACCTATGTGTTGTCATCATCTCAATACGACGCGTATTACATGAAAGCTCAGCGCCTGCGCACAAAGGTGATCGAAGATTTTGAAAACGCCTTTAAACAGGTCGATGTAATTTTAACGCCGACTACGCCGATCCCACCATTTATTGCGGGAGAGGAGCCCAAGGATCCATTAACAATGTATCTGAATGATATATTGACTGTTTCCACTAACATTGCGGGACTTCCCGGGATGTCGGTACCCATCGGGCTGGATCGTGATGGACTGCCTTTGGGCTTGCAGTTAATCGGACCCTCGTTTGAAGAGGGGCGTTTGTTCCAAGTGGGGCAGGTATTGGAAGATGCCGCGAAATTCCCCTTCTTGTTTCAGGAATAGGACATACAATGGAAAATAAAAATTTATACAAGGGGCAAACAGGCCTGTGGGAAGTTGTGATCGGAATGGAAATTCATGCTCAGGCAGTTTCCAAATCTAAACTATTTTCGGGCGCCGCAACAGAATTCGGAGCTGACCCCAACACTCAAGTTTCGTTTGTGGATGGTGGTTTTCCAGGAATGCTTCCGGTCTTAAATGCGGAATGTGTGAATCAGGCCATTCGCACCGGATTGGGGATGCACTGTTCTATCAATACATTCTCAGCGTTTGATCGTAAAAACTATTTCTACCCAGACCTGCCCAATGGATATCAGATATCTCAGTTTTATCACCCTATTGTGGGGCCAGGAAAGATTGTCATAGAGCTTGAAAGCGGCGATTCAAAAGAAGTTGGGATTCATCACGCTCACCTTGAGCAAGATGCTGGAAAAAGCTTTCACGACCTTGATCCCGATAAAACCTATATCGATTTAAATCGTGCTGGCGTGTGTTTGTTGGAAATCGTAACAGATCCCGATATGCGCAGTGTAGAAGAAGCTCAGGAGTTCATTAAAAAGCTACGCACGTTATTGAGATACCTCGGAACCTGCGACGGAAACATGGAACAGGGCAACATGCGTGCCGACGTGAACATTTCTGTGCGCAAACCTGGTGAAGCTTATCGTACTCGCGTTGAGGTTAAAAACGTGAACTCCATTCGATTTATTGGGCAGGCTATCGAGTATGAAGTCCAGCGTCAAATCGAAGTTTATGAATCGGGTGGCGACATCATCCAAGAAACTCGCTTGTTTGATCCCAACAAAGGCGAGACTCGCTCCATGAGATCAAAAGAAGAAGCAAAAGACTATCGCTACTTCCCAGATCCAGATTTATTGCCTGTAATCGTTACGCAAGAGCAAATCGAAGCCATTCGAAAGACGTTGCCAGAGCTGCCCGATGCTAAAAAAACTCGATTGATTGAAACATTTAAACTTACCCCTTATGACGCAACAGTGTTGGTTGGGGAAAAAGAAAACGCGGACTTTTATGAATCAGCGATCAGTCACCTAACGACGACCGAAGACTCTCCCAAAATTCTCGCGAATTGGATGACGGTTGAGCTGTTTGGTTTATTGAATAAGTTTAGTCTATCGGTTTTGGAATCAAAGGTGTCCGCAGCCCAATTGGCAGAGCTGGTTAATTTGATTACCACAGATGTAATTTCTGGAAAAATCGCAAAAACAGTGTTCTCCGAAATGTGGGAAACGGGTGCGGGCGCCCTATCGATAGTCGATGCAAAGGGCCTGCGTCAAGTGGTTGATGAATCGGCAATCGCAGGAATCATCCAGTCTGTGTTGGATGCAAATCCTGATCATGTTTCAGAATACCGATCCGGTAAAGATAAGTTGTTTGGATTCTTTGTTGGTCAGGTTATGAAGGTCATGGAGGGCAAGGGCAACCCAGGAATGATTAACAGTCTTCTAAAAAAATTGCTTGATCAAAAGTAAAATTATAAAGCCCTATAACAAGTTGATCTTGTTTATAGGGCTTTTTCCAACCCTGACTGCTAATTTCAGATAGTTGTAAGAGTGCGATCTCTGGTGTTGTTTGTAATATATTTTGACAGCCTTGTCAAGGGATTGTTTCACGCTCAAAAAATCTTCATTCCATTCATAAAATGTTAACCCTCATCTGATACGTTGAAGATGGACGGATTAAAGTAAACTCAGATACCACTTTAGTGGTTGCATCTGATACGTAAGACCGATTCTGGATGTAGTCCGCACAGCGCTGTGCGAAACATATCCTAGTTTGAACGA
>DITM01000086.1:0-163 GCA_002422845.1 Candidatus Paracaedibacteraceae bacterium UBA6184 | reverse complement strand
TGTTAGGAGGGCCCCATCGGGGCACTCCGCGCAAATTTCGGTTGGCAGCGTGACGCTGCGCTCACTAGCTTATCTCCGATACGTCCCGGCACATTTTATAAAAGGAACCGAACTTCAATAGCGACACATTAAAAAAAATTAGGGGCTGTACCAGATAACGGTT
>DITM01000057.1 GCA_002422845.1 Candidatus Paracaedibacteraceae bacterium UBA6184 | reverse complement strand
GACACAAGGATTTTCAGTCCTTTGCTCTACCGACTGAGCTACCCAGGCGCATAAAATTGCTTCATCAATTAATAGAAAAAAAACGCTCAAATGTCCAGGATTATTTTAGTTTTTTAAGATATTTTTATCAATCCAGCCTAATGGATACCCTCTTCGTGGTAAAATAAACTCTAATAGCCCCATTTTAGACACACCAAACAACTGGGCTGAAACATCCAAATCACTCCATTCTGATTCAAACTGGCGCACCAATCGTTCTGATTCTTCACGATTAGGTATGGGCAACATATCTACAACCACCTTACCCCCAAACCGTCCTTGATATAATATCTTGGGTAATATCTTCATAACCTCACGGTTTACATTGGTAAACGATTGATCTGACCCAGCGTTAATATCGATAGTGGTACATGCAGATGTTTCTTCGATACGAATGCTTCCCCCATTCAGCAAGGGAACAACTCTGCTACTGGCACGATCCCAAGCATCTTCCAAAAACTCAATATCACCAGGCAATCGACCCACTTTAAGGCGTGTTTCAAATATATGCTCGATGCTTGATATTAACCATTCGCATGACGACGGATCATTTGTAAAAATTTCAGTCGGGTGTAAGCAATATGACAGTAATGAGTTCAACATAGCGAACTCTGGTTTATTATAAGTTTGCTGATCCCACACTGTTTTCAAAAACGATATGATATTTTCTAATAATTTGAATGAATAATCTTTTGCACCTAACCTAAACTTGACGCCGAACCTTCCCGCCAACGCTTCAAAGTTAAGTTTTAAATTATGTGCAAACTCTGGATATTGCTTTAATCGATGTGAAATATGAATGCCCGGTTCAAAGGGGTACACGATGACAGGTCCACAGGGCAGAGCAATATTTAGCGTTCCTTTCAGATCTTTATATTCCATTTCTGAGGGAGCAATACTGTGCGCCTGAACCCACACTGATTCGCCAACATTTAAATTGATCTCTTTAAACGAACGTTCTGTATATACACACATATCATTATCGATCTGAACTTTGGCTTTACCATTCGAAAATGTCTGAGCTACTTTTCCGTGATAAATTTTTCCATGAGTATCTTGATCAACAAACGCGTTCACCGAACATATTGAACCCGATTGTCCAACAAATACCCTGTATACATTTTCTTGATCTATCGTTTTTTTGTCGATATAAATTTGATAACTTGATTCCATTTTAACCATCCTGGATAATCATAATAGTATATCAGAATTCTTAAATGCCTGTCACGCTTGCAGCAAACTTCCAAGCGATTTTGAGCTAAGTCTGAATACGACACTGCTATTGAGCCACCGCCGCACCTTGAACAAAAAATATTTTCAAACAATCTGAGATTTGTTCATAGTTTGTTAATTTTCTGAATGTATAGTAGTTCTTGAACGTTCAAACATTGTTATTTTTAACCCCAAGTTTCGCGGTGAAACGACGAAAAACCTCGTCTATTGCTTGCGCCGCTAATAAAATGGGCGTTGTCCCCCCACCCTGAGTTCACGAAGGGTGATAGGGTGGGGGGTGGCGCGAAAATCAAATTTAAAAAAAGTGTTAACCTTGGTTAATGAAAGATTAATGTAAAATCTTATAGATCATCTCAACTCATTTATATATCATATACATATGAAACGTTTAATCATCGCAAATTGGAAAATGAATGGATCGATACAGTTGATCCAAGAATTTCGATCCCTTAAAAAGGCTGACGGGATTACCGCAGTCATATGCCCACCTGCATGTTATCTGCCCCTATTTGCAAACACATCAATGAATTTCGGCGCACAGAACTGTTACTCTGCAAACGGCGGCGCCTTTACGGGGGAAATTAGTGCTATACAATTAAAAGAGTTGGGGTGCACGCATGTCATTTTGGGTCATTCTGAACGTCGGACTCAATTTCATGAAACGGACTCTCAGGTCAATCATAAAGCTGCTAATGCAATCGCACAGGGATTAATCCCTATTATCTGTATTGGTGAAACCTATGCAGAGCGCAACGAAGGTCGATTTGAACAAGTGCTGCTATCTCAACTTGATCAGGCCACACATAGACTAAACCCCAGACGGTATGTGATTGCGTACGAACCCATTTGGTCGATTGGAACAGGCCTGGTGGCAACGCCACACGACATTCAAAACGTTATCACGTTGATTCAACATCGTCTGGGCGACAACACACCCATTATATATGGTGGATCGGTTAACGATAAAAATGCCAAGGCTTTATCTAACATTCCAGGGTTAAATGGAGTGCTTGTGGGCGGCGCAAGTTTAAACGTTACAACCTTTCAATCTATTATTGACGCGTTTCAGGTTTAGATTGCCGCGCAAAGTATCCAAACAACCCTATCCCAATAATAATCATGGGCAATGATAAGATTTGCCCCCCCGACAAGCAATTGCTTTGAATCCAACTTAATGTTTCTGCCTCTCTGAAATACTCCACAAAAAAACGAGCCAGGCCATATCCAATCAAAAAGAAAGAGCCTGTAACGCCAGGAACTTTATGTAAGTGTTTGTATATCATTCGCAAAATAACATATAAAACTATACCTTCAAAAAACGCTTCATACAGTTGACTGGGATGCCTGGGAATATTACCACCTTTTGGAAATGGAATCGCCCACGCTACATCCGTTGCGCGGCCGTACAATTCACCATTAATAAAGTTTGCAAATCGCCCAAACATAAGTGCAATTGGCAGATTAACAGTTATTAGATCCATAAAACTAAAAAACTTTACTTTATAGTATCTTGTATAAAAAATTGCTGTAACGATAACTCCGATTGCCCCTCCATGAAACGACATTCCGCCTTTCCATGTTGCAAAAATTTCCAATGGACGATACATGTAATAATCAAAATTGTAAAACAGAACATCGCCTAAACGCGCCCCGATCACAATCGCCACCATTCCCCAAAACATAAAGTTTTTATATACATTTTCAGGAAAACCCGTTTTAAATTTTTGTGACATACGTTCGCTTTGCCACATTACAAACATAACGCCCGCAAGGTATGAAAGGCCATACCAGTTTAATGACATCGCAGACGATATTTTAAATATGACAGGATCAATATTATGGAAAGGAATAACAAACATTAAAAAACCTCTTGTTTCAATTCTCGACTCATTAGCGCACTAACGATATCTTTAGGTAGTATCTCATTACGAATTAACTTCAACACACACTGACTAATCGGCATTTCAACACCATACTTTTGACTAAGCTTTTCAAGACTAAATGCAGTGTGGTATCCTTCTACCGTACCCTGGGTCAACTCATCCCAACGTTCACCTTTTGCCAGCCCCATACCGAATCTTAAATTTCTAGACTTAGAACTATGACAGGTTAAGGTTAAATCTCCAAGCCCTGACAACCCTAAAAATGTGTCTTTGCTTGCACCCATCGCATGACCCAGACGAGCCATTTCTGCAAGGCCGCGCGTGATGATTGCAGCGGTCGAATTATCGCCTAATTGCACCCCATGTACAACACCACAGGCAACCGCTATAACATTTTTGACAGCTCCCCCAATTTGGGCACCCATCATGTCGGTCTGAACATAGGGTCTAAAACTATTGGATTTAAATAACGTTGCCCAGTCTAATGCCGTTGATTCATTGTTCGCAGATATCGTGGTTGCGGTAGGCATGCCAATTAAAATTTCATCGGCAAAATTAGGTCCAGACAAAACAGCAACCTCTGCGTTTAGATACTGGTTCACTATTTCGCTGGGCAACTTCCCGGTTTCTTTTTCAATCCCTTTTTGCAACAACAAGACTGGAACATCGTTGAACAGTTGATGATGTAATTCAAGAAATGACCTAACCTGCTGAGACGGCAACGCAACAATAATACGATGAGCCTTTTGAATGATATGAACATCCAACGTTGCAGATAAGGTAACAGGTCGAATGACGGAAGGATATCCCGGAATAGTATCGCTTGACTTCAAAGCCGCAACACGATCTGAATTGCGCGATAACATAACCACCTCATGTCCATTGCGTGCGATACAATGAGCGATTGCAGTACCAAAACTTCCAGCACCAACAACTATAATCATGCAGAAATTCCTTTAATTTGATCCATCGGCCAACGAGGTCTGGGTTTAATATCCAGGCTATCAGTTAACCCTTTTTGGAAACGTTCCAATCCCGCCCACGCAATCATGGCGCCATTGTCCGTACATAACGATAATGGTGGGGCATAAAATGCAAACTCAATCTCGGCACATACCGTTTGCAACGCACCGCGAATGTGTTGGTTCGCCGCAACGCCCCCCGCCACAACAAACTGTTTATAGTCGGGGTGGTGTTCTGCCGTATATAAAAACGCCTGTTTTATACGGTCATATAAAACCCTTGCAACCGTTTGTTGAAAGCTTGCGCACACATCTGCCACGATTGATTCGGGCAACGTGCCATCATGTTCTGTTTGCAGTTTTTGAATCGCTTGCCGTACGGATGTTTTTAACCCAGAAAATGAAAAGTTCAAATGTTTTTGCCCAATCATTGGACGCGGAAAATCAAACGCTTTGGGATTCCCATTGACCGCTAACTTTTCAATCTGAGGCCCCCCTGGATAAGGCAAGCCTAACATTTTTGCAACCTTATCAAAACATTCACCCACCGCATCATCAAGGGTTGAACCCAATACTTTATAAGTACCCACATTTTCAACCAACATGGTTTGGCAATGCCCCCCCGATACCAATAATAAGACAAAGGGAAATTCAATGGTCTCAGTTAACCGCGCTGTTAAGGCATGACCTTCTAAATGATTCACTGCCACAAACGGTTTTCCCAAAGCTGCTGCCATTGCTTTTGCAGCCATTGTTCCAACCACAACCCCACCGATTAAGCCAGGGCCTGTGGTCGCAGCAATCACATCAACATCGCTGGGTGTTAATGATGCATCTTTAAATACCTGATCTAACAATCCCGGTAATAAACTTAAGTGAGCCCTAGCCGCAATCTCTGGAACCACCCCTCCATAGATCTCATGATCTTTAATCTGGCTGGCCACACGATGTGCCAAAATTTCTTTGTTGGCATTAATCAACGCAACAGACGTTTCATCGCAACTGGTTTCGATTCCCAGAGCAATAATCGTTTTGTTATCTGTTTTATATTTAACGTCCAATCTTGCTCACCGGTTTTTCTAAATTGTTACGTTTTTAATATTTTTAAAATAATACGCCCACGGTTGCAAACACGCTTGCACACCATTTGTCATCATTCGTAATAACACGAATGTTACGCTCACCTTCTAACGTGTCAATGTGGTCAATGCGCACACCCACATCAGAATAGAACGACTGACAGGGTTTTATTCCCACTGCCAATTTTCCACCATATCCAGATTCTTGGAAATTCGCAACAACATCACCATGAACATACGCACCCATCCATGCAAACTGTTTACGCACTCCCAATGTGCACTCTACTATATTTTTAGGTCCATTAAATACATACTCTATTGCCACTGGAAAGAATAAGTCTTGTCCAAAACGATATCCTGTATTTAGTTGGTAGGATAACCCTTTCGTTGTAAAATAGAATCCAAGGTTTGGCAATCTGAACCCTCCGATTTCCGGGGCTTTTACATAGACGTCCCCTGAGGACATATAATCGCCCTCTTCAAGAAAGCGCCCCCAGAACTCAGCACTTCCCAAAAAAGCTAAAGCACTGTACACAGGAATCATTTTACTTCCGATATCAATTCCCATCTCACCATAAGCCATTGACACACGTCCTAACTCTGTATGGGGGCAGGCGCTATGATTACGCAGGAAAGCTAATTTTATCCCATCAATCGCAATCGCCAATTTCCCCATTGAATGATTTGAAAGCTGAGCCAAATGCCCACCCCCGTCATACCATAACGTATCTTCTATATCACGAGCATGCATCATTCCAGCATTGTATCCAGCTGCTCGCGTTAATACTTGTCCTTGTGGCGTCAGATGAGCATCAAGAGCATCCCTTAATCCACTAACTTCTTGGTTCAACGTTACTTTATTTGCATCAACACTTTCATCTTTAAGTGCAGTTTTGATTGATTCCCTTAAGTCCGTTGCATCCACCATTGGTTTGGGATCAGCAATAAACCGCTTGGAATATTTATCCAGTGTTTCGTTTTTATCAGATGGAATTGCATCAATGGTTTCAACTGTCCCAACCATTCCCTTGTAAGACTTCCAAAGATTCTTTGCAAACATTGACCAATAGTTTTCAGCATATGATTCATATGTATTTCCAACATATTCAGCTTTCCAACCCAAAGCTTCGATGCGACTGGCTTTACCATACACATCCGCACTCATTCGGATTGCCTTGTTAAACGGAGCCATTACAGCTGGAAATAATAAATATTTATAAGCAGCGCGTCCCCACATAGTTTGAAGTTGCAACCATTTATGTCCGGCATCAAACACCCATCCTGTATTTTTTTCTAACGCAACATGAAATTCACTGACCGACTGATTCGTCATCAATCCAGGGATAAAACCTAAGCTTAACGGAATAGGTCTAGAAAACGTATATTGAGTGGGTTGTTTTGCACCAACGTCAGCCTGTAATGCTGAAACGCTTAACCCTAAAACAATACAATTAGTTATTTTTTTTAACATTTAAAATTCTTTCGTTAAATACGTTTTGATATTTTAATGGCAGCTTTCACGCCCACTTTAATTATTTTTTTAACAATCTGCTTTGCAACGGAAGGGTCATGATTATATCCAGCCGCTGCATCCCTATGATTACATTCATCTTCTCTAAATGTTTTTAGCGTCTGAATCAAGTCTAATTCGTTGGGACGATGTTGCTCTAAAGTTTTGATTTGTTCTGCATAATGTTCGTCAATCACATCTTCAACTGCTTCTGTACAGGCCATTGCAGCCTTTGTACCCAGCACAGCAGATACTGCCCCCACTGTTTTTCCAAACCATTTCCATACAGGCATTAATGCGGTAGGTCGCACTTGACGATCCCGCATTAGGGTTTCAAAATAATTTAAATGATGCATTTCTTGATCATACATGTGTTGAATTTCAGATTTAATCACCGGGTCTTTAATCCATCGCAATTGACCTTCATAAATCCATTTAGCCCCCAGCTCTCCCGCATGATCAACACGGATGATTTTATCCAGATCGCTTTTGTGCATACATCACACCCCATACATATACGATTAAGATACCACTTGCAAAAAGCAAATGCCACTGTGCCATCGACCATCCTAAATAGCTCCACGTCACTTTTACGCAGGATCGATGATTCATTAAAGCGTGAAGAGTTCCTTGAGTGGATCCTGATATTCCCATTTTCACTGCCGCACATTTAACATTCACGTATCCCTTTTCAATGAGCACATGCGTCAATGGCAACATCGTGTTTATAGTAAAAATAAAAGTATTGATACAATCTTGAACATATTTTGATAGCGGCCTGAACAGCCAGATAAAATTTATTACGGCTAAAAACACATAAGGATAGCGTTGATACAGACACCATTCGCAGGGCTTGATTCCCCAGACATATTCTGCGGCACATACTAAACCTAATACCGCAGCACTTAACAGACAAATCGTTAACGATTGAACTCTATAAAAACCGAGCAAGGTAAATGGTCCCAATAATCAACAACACACCACCAACCATTACATAGGTTAAATACCGTTCAATAAACTCTTTGATCGGCTCACCAAAATAATAAATTAACCCCGCCAACATAAAGAAACGGGATGACCTGGCGATGCACGACGCAATCATAAATAATCCAAAATTATAGTGGGCAAGACCGCTTGCAATCGCAACGACCTTATAAGGAATCGGCAAGAAACCTTTTATTGAAATCAGCAAGAATCCCCACTGATTAAATTTTTCTTGATACGATACTAATGATTCTTCTGCCACCAAGTAATGACCAACAACGTCATACAATCCATACCCAATCCAATATCCAAGAATGCCCCCAATCACAGATGCTATAATGCACACTAAGGCAATATGGATTGCTTTAGAACGATTGCCAATCATCATGGGAATCAATAAAACATCTGGAGGAATAGGGGAAACAGAACTTTCTAAAAAGGCAACTGCACCCAATATCCACATGGCTTGGGGATGATTTGCATATCCAAGTATTTGATTATATACGCGTTGAAACATTATTTTTCTGACGCTGCCTCCGGTTGAATTTCCTTCTGGTCAATCTCATCCAATACTTTGGTTTTCATAAACGATGGACGAGTCAACGTATTACTTTCGTCACGAACTGCTTCTGGCGCGATCCCTGAACAACCTGCCAATACCATCATCAATGGCAATATAAAATATGTATGTTTCATTTATTTTTGAGTCCTTTTTTCAATGAGTGCATCCAGTATGATTAACCCAGCACCACAGCTTACAAATATATCAGCAACATTAAATACATAGAAATAGTATTTTTCAAACCAATGCACACTAATGAAATCCACAACATATCCATGCATGAACCGATCGATCACATTACCAATCGCACCGGATATCATTAACACAAAAGCTATCTGTGGAATCATGCGCTGTGTCTTAACTATCATATACACCAAAAATGTGATGATAGATAGGCTCAACACGCCATAAAACCAAGGGCCCAAATTGAACGCGCTCAACATGCCAAAGCTAACCCCCATGTTGTGAGTTCGCACAATCGACAACACCGGCAACCACTGTTGAAAATCCGCTGCCCCATGAATGTGATCCAGAATCAACATCTTTGTCCATTGATCCAACATCACCCCCACCAGGATGATTAAGCTATAAATTAAATATCGTGATTTCATCATTACACTTTCACCTTATGTACATGTTTGATTTTTCTTCCATCAACCTCAACTATCACTTCGTATATTAATTTGTCTTTTTCTGATGAATCAAAATCGGCTCCACAGTTATATGTCCCGACACCATAAGGTGGAATAATCTTAGCGAAAAACTCTCCTTTGAATTTTTCACCTTTTACATCACTAATTTTTGTTTTACGAAAAATTCCTTTTTTAACATAGACATTAAGCGTTATTTGATCTAAAAGGACATCCTCTTTTCCATAATTCGTTATGCTTACTGCTGTGGCTTCATTGTTTGATGTCAATTCCCTCGGATCACGTTCGTCCCAGTTATATGTCCCAGGTCGCACTCTAAATTGTTGATTAGGAAACACTTCAATCTTTATATTTTTAGAAGAGCAAAGCCAACTCCATATTTGCTTAATCACCGGAATAATTTTTATCATTTCCAAATAAGCCATCGCTATTCCCATGCCTTCAAAAAATCTTTCAACCGTTCATCATTAGTTAATCTTTGCGCGCTATAGTACTTTTAGTGCACATACATTTTTAATTTTTGCCCACCGTTTCGCGAAGAAATGACGGAAAACTTCGTCTATTGTTTTCGCGATTATGGGGTGGGCGTTGTCCCCCCACCCTGAGTTCACGAAGGGTGATAGGGTGGGGGGTGGCGCAAAAATCAAATTTTAAAAAATTGTTAACCTTTATTAACTCTTAGTTAACTTGCCGTTACCGCTTTCACCGCCTCATCACAGCGTTTACACACAGGATTCGCCTCTGTTACCTCGGGCATTACTTTCCAGCACCGTTCACATTTTGAACCACTCGCCAATTGAACATCAACGGACACCTCAGATCCTTTTATGACATTCACTGATGATGTAATACACACCTCTGCCCAGTCAATATCCATATACGTCGTCGTTGGCAATGTCAACGTCACGGCCGCTTGCAAACTGGATCCGATAAATTTCTCCGCACGCTTTAATTCTAACGCTGCGGTAATTTGGCTTCTAATATCAAATATCTCAGCCATCGTTTTTGCAAGATGATCATTCAACCACTTTGTTGGAATCGCCACAAACGTTTCCAAATGAATACTGTCACGATCCGGGTAACGTTCCAAATAGGCTTCTTCTGCCGTAAAACACAAAACTGGCGCCAACCATCGAGTAATCGTATCAAACAACACATCCATCACTGTACGAACCGACCGGCGTTTTAATCCTTTTGGATCATCACAGTACAAACAATCTTTCCGGATATCAAAATACACCGACGACAATTCTGATGAACAGAACGTGTGCAGCTCGGCATAGAATGTTTTGAAATCGTACGTTTCAAGACATTTTTTTCGAACGACATCTAATTCTGCCAATCGATGCAAAACCCATTTTTCCAAATCTGGCAGATCAGCATAGTCGACTTTTTCATCGGCAGAAAAACCATCCAACGCACCCAATAAATATCGCAAAATATTTCGGAATCTGCGATAGATGTCTTGCTGGTGTTGTAAGATCGATTTACCAATGCGAATATCATCAAAATAATCAGAGCCTATCACCCACAGACGCAAAATATCCGCGCCAAGATCTTTGATAACATCGGCAGGAGACACCACATTGCCCAACGATTTAGACATCTTATAGCCTTTTTCATCCAGCACAAATCCATGGGTCACCACCGCCTTATACGGGGCAGAGCCTCTGGTTCCGCACGATTCCAACAACGATGATTGGAACCATCCGCGATGTTGGTCAGACCCTTCTAAATACAGATCAGCCGGCCAATGAACATCGGCATTTCCTTCTAACGTAAATACATGCGTTGTGCCGCTATCAAACCAAACATCGACAACATCTTTAATTTTTTGATAGTCATCCGCCGGGTACAAACCATCTAAGAAAAATGTGTTGTCTTTTGAAAACCAAGCATCCGCACCTTCTGCGCGAAAGGCATCAACAATACGCTGTTGAACACGTTCGTCTTTTAGGATCTCATTGGTTTCTTTATGAACGAAAATAGGCAATGGAACTCCCCACGTCCGTTGACGCGACACACACCAATCGGGACGCCCATCAACCATGCTACCAATACGATTCTTTCCAGCAGTGGGATACCACTGAACATCATCAATCGCTTTCAATGCTTTTTTGCGCAGATCATTCATCTCCATTCCAATAAACCATTGGGGCGTCGTGCGATAAATCAACGGAGCCTTTGACCGCCAAGAATGAGGATAACTGTGCTTAATTTTTCCAGCGGCCAACAAACAGTTCTCTGCTTTGATTGCATCCATCACTGGCTCATTTGCCTTAAATATGTGCAACCCTGCAAACATTGGAACTTGGGGACGATACACACCATCATCTTGAATCAAATCTGGAATTTCTAATCCAAACGCTTTTCCTAATGCAAAATCTTCCACACCATGGGATGGCGCCGTATGAACCAACCCTGTTCCAGCATCGGTACTGACATGATCCCCCGGCAACATCGGCACATCAAAGTCATATCCTTGACCTGCCAATGGATGTGCACAGACTGATCCTTGAAGTTCTGATCCCAACACGGTTTCCATCACGGTATGCTCAGCGATTCCAACGGCAGAACACACCGCAGACACCAAGTCTTCTGCAATTAACAATCGATCCCCTTGCAGTGCATAACCCTGCATATGAGACGATTCCATCACCGCATCAACACGTACAATTGCATATCGAACAGCTTCACCATAAGCAATCGCTCTGTTCGCAGGCAATGTCCATGGCGTCGTTGTCCAAATCACTGCATACACATCTTTTAGCGCATCGATGCTGGTCGTTTTAATTGGAAACTTAACATAAATCGATGGTGATGTTTTATCTTGATATTCAACCTCAGCTTCGGCCAATGCGGTCTTTTCAACCACCGACCACATCACTGGACGGAACCCACGATACAAGCTACCATTCATTAAAAACTTTGAAAGTTCTGAGGCAATCACAGCTTCATTTTCAAATTTCATGGTCGTGTAGGGATTGTCCCAATCACCTAATACACCCAATCGCTGAACTTCTTCTTTTTGTATTCCAACCCACTTCGCCGCAAACGTACGACATTGGTTTCTGAATTCAATCACATCCACCGCATCTTTAGATTTTCCATGGGCGCGATACTCTTCTTCAATCTTCCACTCAATCGGCAACCCATGACAATCCCAGCCTGGAATAAAGACACAGTCTTTTCCCTGCATTTGCTGCGACCGAATCACAACATCTTTCAAGATTCGATTCAACGCATGCCCAATATGAATATGTCCATTGGCATAGGGGGGGCCATCATGCAGCACAAATTTTGGGCGACCTTTAAACGCTGTGCGTTGCATTTGATACAGATCTAACTGTTTCCATCGCTCTAAAATTTTAGGCTCTTTATCCGGCAATCCAGCCTTCATCGGAAAATTGGTTTTAGGTAAAAAGATAGTATCTTTAAACATGGTTACGCCTTTTCAACTTTTTGTGGAGGCAACTTAATTTGCAAATGCAACTCTTTCAAATGAGCATCACTCACAATCGATGGAGCATTCATCAACAAATCCTGAGCCTGTTGGTTCAACGGAAAAATCACAACTTCTCGAATGTTGGGCTCATCCGCCAACAACATGACCATACGATCAATTCCAGGAGCGGATCCACCATGGGGCGGAGCACCAAATTGGAACGCTCGCAACATACCGCCGAACTGGTCTTCAACATCCTGCTTTGTGTATCCCGCAATTTCAAATGCCTTGTACATTACCTCGGGTAAATGGTTACGAATCGCCCCGCTGGACAGCTCAACTCCATTACACACGATGTCATATTGATACGCTTTAATATCCAAAGGATTCTCGTTTTCCAACGCCGCCAATCCACCTTGGGGCATCGAAAATGGGTTGTGAGAAAAATCAATCTTTCCAGTTTCTTCATCACGCTCATACATTGGGAAATCAACCACCCAACAAAACTTGAATACATTCTTCTCTAGCAAATCCAATTCATCAGCCATTTTTGTTCTTACAAATCCCGCTAACTTTTGAGCCGTCAATTTCTTGTCGCAAACGAAGAACACACCATATCCATCTTGTGCTCCTGTAATTGCTTGCAGACGCGTTAAACGATCACCATTCAAAAATTTCGCAATCGGACCCTTGGCTTCACCATTGTCAAATAACACATAGCCCAAACCACCGCCACCAGCTTCACGAACCATTTCATTTAACTTATCAAAGAAACTGCGCGGTCTGTCTGCAACACCAGGAACAGGAATTGCTCGAACGATATGACCATTCTCAATCGCCTTAGCAAACAATCCAAAATCAGATCCACGGAAAATTTCATCCGCATCATAGATCAATAATGGATTTCGTAAGTCTGGCTTATCAGATCCATATTTGTTCATCGCATCATCAAACTTAATTCGTGGGAACGGAGCCGAAGTAACTTCTTTTCCATTTGCAAACTCCGCAAACACCCCTGATAACAAAGTTTCAAGAACAGCAAAAACATCTTCCTGAGTCACAAACGACATTTCCAAGTCCAGCTGATAAAACTCACCTGGCGAACGATCCGCTCTAGCATCTTCATCTCTGAAACAGGGTGCTATTTGGAAATAGCGATCAAATCCAGCCACCATCAGCAATTGCTTAAACTGTTGGGGCGCTTGTGGCAACGCATAAAAACATCCAGGATGCACACGGCTTGGAACCAAAAAGTCTCTCGCCCCCTCAGGAGAGGACGCCGTCAAAATTGGCGTTTGATATTCCAAAAATCCCAAATCTGTCATGCGACGTCGAATGCTGGAAATTACCTGACTGCGCAACACAATATTTTTATGCATACGCTCACGACGCAAATCTAAAAATCGATATTTTAATCGAGTCTCTTCCGGACAATCTTTGTCCAAATTGACTTGCAATGGCAATGGAGCCGCTTCTGATAACACAGTAATTTCTTCAACAACCAGCTCAATCTCACCCGTCCCAATTTTAGTATTGATCGCTTCATCTTCACGAACAACTACGGTACCCACAACTGAAATCACACTTTCCAACGGAATATCATCAGCAATGGAAATACATTTACTGTCACGATCAATCACACACTGGGTAATTCCATAATGATCTCGCAAATCGATAAAAATCAAATTGCTATGGTCACGCTTTCGGTTAATCCATCCTGACAGCTTAACCTTATTACCAACGTTTTCGCGGCGTAATTCGTTACAAGTATGTGTGCGATAAATATGCATCGTTTGATATCCTAGATCTTGAATTTATTTGATTGAAAGATACACCGTCTAGCCCCGATAGGCAAGAATCAAAGTGTAATTTGTATGATACTCTTAAAGACTATTTGAAAAAACACACACAACAATTATTTCAATATATCCCCCACTGCAACCTGCGGCTACATTCGTTAAGTTGCATCCGATATGTTTCGAGACGTGTTGTAAAAACAACTATATGTATGCTCTCTAACAGGTTCGACCCTGGCAATAGACACCCCCCAAGGTACCAATGTGGCAAAGGGCGCTGGCAACCTGCGGCTGCGCCCATTAGACTAAATCCGACATGTTAGAAAACTCCACCTCCGCATCTAATCTAACTTATCGGATGCAACGGCACGTTGCCTGCGCCGAAGGTGGGTTTAATTATTGCATTCAAAGCAGCAATTACCATTTTTAGCGTAAGGATCTCCGAAAGAATAATATAGTCCATTAAAATCTTTAACGTCTATAGCTTTATCAACGATCTCTTTTATTTCTGCATGATCCAAAAAATTAAATGATCCAGGGTAACTATGCTCCTGCACTTGAATCCCATCGAACGAAATTTCGAAACTTCCTTCAATATAAGCATACAGCCTTTCTTCATCTTCTTCGTCCGACTCGTCATCTTCAGAAACTCTATGCGCAGATAGCCTTACATGAATTTCTTTACCCAGCACATCCAAAAAATCTAACTGCAACCAATGTAATCCTTTATGGGAATTATAATAGTATCCAAAATCTTCCTCGTCTGGATTTTCATCCATAGTCAGCATGATGCTTTTCCCTTTTAAGTTAGCGAAACTCCGCGCCCCCCTATTCCTCGCCAATATGCATTAATACTACGCTCGTCACCCCCGAATCTACAGATAATAAACCAAACGA
This sequence comes from Candidatus Paracaedibacteraceae bacterium UBA6184, assembly GCA_002422845.1. Classification (GTDB taxonomy): domain Bacteria; phylum Pseudomonadota; class Alphaproteobacteria; order UBA6184; family UBA6184; genus Bodonicaedibacter. The sequence continues at coordinate 51,764 of DITM01000057.1, read as the reverse complement.
TATACGGCTCATTATCTTTGGAAAACCCCACATGGCCACTCATTGATCCATTACCAGAAACTGTTCGGACAGTTGTGAATTGTTCTAATTTTATTCACTATCAATCAATCTCATTTTCTTTAGCTCCTGAATAGAAAAAACCCGCCACAGCGGGTTTTCTAGAAGATTTCTAAAATTAGAATCCTTCGCGCTCTAAACGTTTGCGCATTAACTTGCGCACACGTCTACCTGATTCTGCTGATTCGCGTTTGCGTTTTTCACAGGGTTTCTCGAAAGCACGACGCATTTTCATTTCACGAAAAACGCCTTCACGTTGAAGCTTTTTCTTTAAAGCTCTCAACGCTTGTTCCACGTTATTATCACGGACTAATACTTCCATCTATGTCACCCCCTTTCATACAAATCTAATGGCGCACCCTGCAGGAGTCGAACCTGCGACAACCAGCTTAGAAGGCTGATGCTCTATCCAGCTGAGCTAAGGGTGCAAAAAACCATGAAACAACTATTAATAGGTTATACGAAAATTGTCAAGGAAAGATTAACTCCCAATTCTTTTTTTAGCGAATCGGGAGTTAACATAGTTAAAGCTTTGTGCTCTTTACGGACGCATTTACTTTCTCATCAATCTCATGACGCACCTTCTGGAATTTCTTTAGATCATTACCAGAAAGCTTATTCGTGGAATTGTGCAATGATTTGGTTTTTGGATTAATCTGCGTACCGTTCTTTTTTAATTCAAAATGCAGATGCGGTCCCGTGCTCGATCCCGTTGTTCCAACATATCCAATCGTTCTTCCCTGAGCGACTCGAACGCCAGGATGAATATGCTTTCCATAGCCGTTCAAATGCGCATACACAGTTGAATACCCACCGGCATGCTGAATTTCGATATAATGACCATAATCACCATACCATGATGATCGCGTCACCACACCATCTGCCGCTGCAATTACCGGAGTCCCCTTGGGGGCAGCAAAATCTAAGCCACGATGAAACCGTGTATACCCATGTATTGGATGTAACCGTGGGCCATACCCAGAAGAAATTCTGGCGCCATTAATCGGGGTAGACATAAACTGCTTTTTAACGCTTTGAGCATCTGCATAGTAAAAACCAATACCACTTTCAGTTTCGAATGAATATACAGGCCTGTTCTTACCTTTAATTTTTAAGTTCGCATACAGCAAGTTACTAATGTGTTCTTCTCCAGTATCTGGATCCACACTGCGCTCAAAATAAACAGAGAACGAATCACCTGCTTTAATATCGCGTTGAAAATCAACGTCATAACTATACGCAGCAATTAACTGTCGGATAACCGCATAAGGAACTTTCTTTTTTGCAGCATCCGCATACAAACTTCCCTTAATTGGAACGGTGACACATTCAGTATGTTGTTTAAGTTCTTTTTCTAGCAGCTTTGCCTGATAGTAACCGTCCTTATTCTTTACAACCTCTACCTGACTGCGCTTATCTTTTGCAACTGACAATCGCAACAGCTCACTGGTTCCATCAGCGTTACCTTTGATCAGTAAACTAATCTTTTCGTTCACACGAATTTTTTTAGGACTAACGTATTTAGAAAGTGCTTGAATGATCAGCAATGATTGCTTTTTAGAAATCTTTTTTTCTTGTAAAATATCCGCCAACGTATCGCCAGGCTCTACAGACACCACAAAATTTTGAGGCATGTCTGGGACAATAACCGTCGTTGTTGCAGACGCAGCCTCAGACAACTCTAGAGAGTTTTCTGTAATAAATTGTAAAATTCGTTTTTCTTGAACAGGATCAACTCTATTTGATGGCACAAAAGACCACAGCCCCAACAGAACCAGTCCGCTGGCAGATCCTAATAAAAATACATTGTTTCGTAATGTGTCTAAGATATTCATATAAAATAGTCTCCCCTTGGATACCCCTGTAAGTATCATAGTGAACTTTTTATTCTTATTCAAGTGGTCGGGGTGAGAGGATTCGAACCTCCGGCCTCTTGCTCCCAAAGCAAGCGCGATACCAGGCTACGCTACACCCCGTTGTGTATAGACGTTAAGACGTTAAGATCTTATCTCATATTCAAAAATAAAAAGCAACAACTTCATGTTATCAGCCCCATATTCGCTACACTTCTTTAAACTAACCAACCAAACATTTCTTTTTCGTTAATTCTAATTAATCTAACAATAGGTGTGTTGAAAAAATCACGTTTTAAACTTTAAGCATATTCTTCTTGATTCACATGAAAAATCCGGACTATCCTTAATAAAAATAATAAGAAAGGGTACCTCTAATGAATACAACCGATCTAATTAGCGCCGTTGCCGCCGAAACGGGATTCACAAAAACGGATACAAAGAAATTAGTTCAAACTCTATTTCAAGAACTTGCAAAGGGTCTAAAAAATAATGATGAAATTCGCGTAAGTGGATTCGGCACATTCTATCAAAAGAAACGTGAACAGACTCAAGGGCGCAATCCTCAAACTGGCGCTCCAATCACTATCCCTGCCGCCGTACAAGCCAAATTCCGTCCAGCAAAAGAACTAAAAGAAACTATCAACTCTTAATTATTAAGTTGAAACCATTCAACGACCCTCCCCTTTATAGCTATAACTTTACCTATACAGGGGATTTTTTAACACCGCACGTTACCATCCATTAGATTAAAGTTAGATTCGATGGAGTCTGCGATGATGTATTCAACCGAAATCCGACGCACTGCTATTAAATCCAGCATCACGCTGACGGCTCAAGGCGCCTTATGCGCAAACGACAGTTGATCTCCACCTAGATGGCAACATCATGTTGTCTTGAGCCGCGGACAAACCTTAACACGACACTATAAACTTCCCGACCACTCTGGATCAGTAGCATCTCTTGGCGTTAACATCTCACGCTCATTAAACCCTGAAACATGGATTGAATAAATTCTGGCAATCTCAGATTTTGTACGAGGATTAATAGGCGTGCGTCGCGTATACATGACCATTTGACTATTGGGCGACCATGTAGGTGCCTCAACGAAAAACCCTTGTGCTAACGTACGCTCACTTGTACCATCAGGTTTTAGCACCCCAACATAAAACGTCCCACCATGGGTTTTTGTAAACGCAAGATGTTGTCCATTAGGAGAAAATACAGGCGTGTAATATCGCCCCTGTCCGAACGTGATACGCTTTGCAGACTCTCCTTTTGTCTCACCACTTCGATCCATAATATAAATTTGTGGAGTGCCGCTGCGATCTGATACAAAGGCTATATGCTGACCATCTGGCGAATAATAGGGAGACGTATTTAAAGATGGAACTTTGGTTAACTGTTTTTTCTCGCGCGTTTTTAAATCCATCTCATAAATATGTGAAGTCATCCCTTCGGCAATACTGAACAGTATTTTCTTTCCATCTGCAGAAAATCGTGGGGCATAACTCATACCTTTAAATTTACCCAGCAACTCGGTGGTATGTTCGTGAATGTCATAGATAAAAACATTCCCTGCGTGATTCACGATACTAAAGTAGGCGATCTTATTTCCATCGGGAGAAAATCGGGGTGTCATTACAAACGTACGACCCGACGTTAAATCACGATGATTCTCACCATCACAATCCATTACGGCCAATCGTTTAACACGTTGATCAGCCCGACCTATTTCCGAAACATAAGCTATTTTTGTCGTAAAATACCCTTTCTCTCCAGTCAATCTTTCATAAATTGAGTTAGAAATCATATGGGCCAATTTTCTAAAATCAGCTTTGTCCGCGCTCATTTCTAAAGCGACCATTTGCTTTTCAGCAAATACATCGATCAATCTAAACGTAACAAATATCTTTCCGCCTGATTCTTTGATTGTTCCATAAATCAAAGCATCGATTTTAATTAAACGCCAATCCGCAAATCGAACGGACTTATGCACTGATTCAGAATCTTGAATGTACGCATCCTGAGGAATCGTTTTAAACAATCCCGAATTTCCTAAATCATTTGCGATAATCTGACGAATGCTTTTCCCCAAATCACCTTCGCCATTAAAATCTACCACCGCAATGGGGATGGGTGAAAATATTCCTCGATTCACTTGAACCTTTAATAAGCCACACACCGTCGAAATGTTAAACACCGCGGCCATAACACAGAAAAACAATATTTTTTTCATTAAAAAACCTCTTTATACGGCGCTATATTAGCGCGTTTTTTAATTGGTTGGTACTGCTTTTAACTGATTAAATAAACTTTCTATTTTATCAGTTTCATTGGTTTCGTTGGTGATAACCTGCCGACTCAACTCATCCAACATACTATTATAGGGCTCTGTGGTTAAATCATCTAACAATACTTTATATTTTGACATCACCCCTTCGTATTTTTGAAGCACCCCCTGAAGGGTCACTCTGGTTTTTTGTCTGCCCACGTTTTTTGAACGATATTTCTCTTCATTCAAGACTAACGCCGCCGCCAAATGAACAATATATCTTTCTCTGCGCTCGCTATCCAATTGCTTACCGTGTGTATCGATAAGCTCTTCCAAAGCATCCGCCGCACCAGACCAATTTTCTCGCCCCCATAACAAAGATGACTTAATTTTCAATCCTTCCAAAGAATGATTAAGTTGCAAAAATACTAATGCTTCGTCCGGTTTATTTCTTAATAGCGAAAGTCGCGCTTTATAAACTTGCGCCCTTTCCATATTTTCCTTGGTCAGTTCGCCGCTTTTTTCAATCATAACTATCAAATCTTTTGCTTTAGCTACTGACTCATTCTTTATATAAAAATCCAACAGTTGAAAAAATACCTCCTGTTGCTTTTTAAGATTTAATCGAACATCCGCTCTTCGTATATACCGTTCGATCAAATGTATCGACTCTTCCAACAACCCTATTCCCTCTAATTTTTGTGTCAAATCTAAAATAGTATCTGCAACATGCCCACTTGATGGCAAATCATCCACAAACTCTGTCAATAATTGTAACTTGAAAATCAAACCATTGTTTTCAAACGCTTTCTCTCGCACTAGATCATACATAAGGGTTTGAGTTTTGAGCTTAATCTTTGAATATGCTTGAGGATGTGCTTTTTTATATAAAATCCCAAGCTCAAGTGCCTGCAAATAATTACCGACACCTATATGATAACTAAATAAATAATCCAATGCTTCCAAATGATATGAACTACCCGAAATCAAAGGCAATACCATTTCTAATGTTTCTATATAAGAAAGGTGATCTTTTTTCTTCCAATCGATCAACCCACTTTCGATAATTATGCGCGCTTCTAATAATGGATCTTGAGTTTGCCGCAACAACCGTTTGAACTCTTCTGCGTCATCTTGCTTATATTTCACTTTTCTAATCTTGGCATATAAAAATTGTTTTAATAAAACCGACTCTGAAGAAAGTCGATCTTCATTAATTTTTTGAATAATGATTTCCGCCAGATCAATATCGTTTTGCAAAATCAATCGATTCGCCAAAGAAACAAACAACAATGACCTTAGGGGCTCTGGAAAAACATTTATGCTATGAAACAGAAACTCTGCCAAATAATAAGGTATGACCACTTGCTCTAACTGAGCCAACGAAAATGCATACCAGGCCGCTGTCTCTAAATCCATTTTGTGCAATGAAAATAGTTTATTAACGCCTTCAGTTTCAAGAACCCCATCTACTATCCCAGCTACACCACCTAATAGAGTCAACAACCCAGGGTCGACCCCAGATGACTCTTGCGACAAGGCTTCAACTTCACTTGCAGCCTCACCTCCAAAACCTTTTGATAAGTACAATAGAATAAGATCAATATGTTTTTGAATACCATTTCCATCCACTGATATGATCGCATCCAAAAGCTTTTGCTTACAACTTGAGAAAGGCTCTGCTGCATCAAGCTGACTAAAATCTATCTTTCTAAGCTTATCCTGAGGCAAGACCCCCGCTTCAAACAATAATGTAATAAAGTCTCTATCCACTTCTATCGTCTCTGGAATACCTACCTTAAATGCAGCACCCGCCGATGTCGCAAAAACATGCACCCGATCATCTTCAAGCTGCATTGGCACAAATACATCTGGGCTTAATGTACAAAAAACAGAAACCCCATTCACGTCTATCGGATCAAATAATCCAGACCTATTCATTTTGATTTTTGCAGCCCCATCTCGTATAAAGAATTGTGGGTTGTTACCATTAAGCAAGGCTCGTTTGAATTCTATTCGCCATCCATTAGGATCCTTAGATACAATTGGATTAAGAAAATCTTTAACGCCAATCTGCAGTACAAATGCACCATTTAGTTTTAAGAACTGAACGGAATATTTTTCTTCCAGCTGTTTTTCAAGGATGGGATATTCGTCTTTTAAAATAACGATACATACTTTTTTTTCATTCTCATACACAGCGATCGGAGCATCCTGATATTTTAAAAGAATCCCATTATCACCATAGCTTGTAACAGTTGCCCCCATGTCTGGTTTTAACTCACCCAGATAGTCTGCAACTTTTCTGAATAGATTTTGTAAATCAATCTCGGTGGTTTTAGTTTCAACCTTCTTCTTATCAACGACTGAATGACTTGCTTTGATACCAGGATGAGGGACAAGCTTTATTTCTTGAACTCCATCCTTATAAACGTCCAGATATGTTATGTTGCCATATGATTTGGCTATAAAGTTTCGCTTAGGCGATACATTAATACTTAGAACCGTTTGATTGCCGTCTTGTCTGTAAGAACTTCCTGGGAAAACGCTGATTAAACGATCCAACAACAATTCAGCCTTTTGAAAAAATCGAATCTCAAAGCCTGTTGGCTTACGAACATAATCAAAATTAATCGGCTGTGGCCAAGTTAACGATAGTCTTACAAAATCAGAATGGTCTCCTGCTTGTACTGCGACTATTGTTTTAGAACTTGCATACGCAGCGCCGCATAAAATGTACAGACCAACAAACAGAGCGGCTAATTTTGATAGGGTCGGTTTAAATATTATGCATCTCCTAAACAAATTCCTAAGCCACGCGCAGCGTGCACCAGATTACCCTGAACATCAACATGGTTATATGTATTAATGGTGCGCTCAATAGGAACATGCGTAATCGCATTGTTTTGAGTTACTATCACTTGACCAAATTTTTCTTGCACTGCCAAATCTACCGCATACACACCTAGCTGCGAGGCCAACAGGCGATCAAATGCATTCGGGCTTCCACCGCGCTGCAAATGACCCAAAACCACAGGTCGGGTTTCTAATCCCGTATGACGTTCAATCAAATTTGCAATATAAGCTGCCGAACCATCGTAACGGGGGCGATTATTGACCTCATCCATGACCATAACAGAAGATCCATCGACAGTCTTAATGGCTTCTGACACCACAACAATTGCGAATTTCTTTTGAGACCGAAATATTTTTTTTAAATGCGTTGCCACGACATTCATAGAATACGGAACTTCTGGAATTAATATAATATCAGCACCCCCAGCAATTCCCCCCGCAAGCGCCAAATGACCCGCATCACGCCCCATGACTTGAACCACAATAATACGCTGATGACTTTCAGCCGTAGTTTGCAATTTATCAATGCAATCGGAAATCACCTGCACACTGGTAGAATACCCAATGGCATAATCTGTGCACGATAAATCATTATCGATTGTTTTGGGAATTCCAATAACATTCATATCAAATCGCTTCATCAATGAATGCATGATTGAAAAGCTACCGTCACCACCAATAGAAATAATGACATCTAATTCTAATGCTTTATAGGATGCTGCTATTTCAGCGGTCACATCAATATGAACCCCTTCATCGGTAAGATATTGAAAAGGATTCCCTTTGTTAATGGACCCAAGAACAGACCCACCCTTCATTAAATATTCGTACGAAACTTTCTTTGGGGTCAGATTAACATAATCTCTGTTTAACAAACCGATTGACCCCTGACGAAATCCAAGGACTTGAATGCCCAGATCGCAAGCTCTTAACGTGACAGCACGTATCGCGGCATTTAACCCCGAACAATCTCCGCCACTTGTCATCACACCAATTTTTTTCATTATATAAACATCACTTTTTTAATAGTTTATCCAATCCCCCAGATAAATACAATGCCTCTAAATCATCACATCCACCCACATGAGTGTCATTAATAAAAATTTGGGGTACAGTTTTACGACCACCAGATCGATCCAACATTTCTTGAACCAACGATGGGTCTTCTGAAATGTCCACTAATTCATACTGAATATTATTACGATCCAAAATGCCGGCCGCCTTTACACAATAGGGACAATACGACTTTGTATACATCACGTTACTTAACACTTGCTAAACTCCCTTGATTGCAAAAAAATTATTTTCATGTTCGTGTTCGCCCTTCCAAAAATAAGAGCCCACCTCTCCACATCGCAAACACTCGACTTCCCACTGTGCTGCAACAGACCTACAATGAGCACACTCCCATCCTTCAAATCGTTTGTGAGCCACAACCTGTTTTATCCAAAGTGGATAATCTACTTTTTCAGCACAATCTTTTTTTGCAAGGTCAACTCGCAACTCAAACAAACTATACGACATGCCTCCGTTGGCTTGAATCGCTTTTTCTAAATAGTATCTAGCCTTTTGATAAAACTCACTTTGAATACATACTTTAATAACAACAACATACCCCTCGGTACTGGCATTTGATATCTCAAGTAATTTTAATGCCCCCACCAACATTTCTTCAGAATTCGATCCGGTTAACGTTTCCAGATAAATATCGCCTAACTCTGGTTGACGAGAATACTTCCACACGGTTTCAATCACCTGTTGAGCTTTTTTAATGCGCCCATCCGCAATATGCTCCTTGGACAATTCAATCCCAACAATCGTATTTGTTTTGTCTAATTCATGAGCCAATTGCAAACACTTAAGCTTTTGTTCAGATTTCTTTTCCAAACGACTTTGCAATACATAACACAATGCCATTTTTGAATCAGCATCTGGATGGTTGAGCTGTCTCAGTTTTTTAGCAACCTCAATAGCTTTTTGAATATCACCTTGTTGCACATGAATTTTAAATAAAGTATCTAATAACCAAACAGCATTTGGGTATCGTTCAACAGCAGCCTCAACCTCATTAACAACGGTCACTTGATCTCGTTGTTTTAACAATTGCTCGATACGCAACCGATACCCAGCCAAGCCAAAACTTTTTGATTTAACCAATCCAGCAATAACACTTTCATCCAGACCACCGCCAACTTCATTCATAGCAAACGCATAAATCCATTGTGCAAAAAGAGACCCTTTTAACAACTCTGAGCCTTTTCTAGCTTTCTTCAAGGCTACATCTGACATGCCCCCAGCAAGGGCAGAAATTGCTTCTTCTATATACCGATGGCCTTCCAATTCATGACGATTCTTCCAATATTGTTTTAAGTTTTTCGCCAGTCTCCCTAAATAACTTACAAACAAAAAAACATAAAATAATATCCAAGTTCCTATCAAAATTAGCAACACGAAGGTTCCAATTTTCATTGAAACAGACACGCCTTCCCAACGGATGTCTACATAACCTTTTGCCTGATATGCAAATACTATCAAGCCCCCAATACACAAGAGCAACAATAATTTCAGTACAGATTTAATCATTTAATTCGTTTCACCATCTTTAAAATTAACTGCCCGTGTTGATAATTTTGTAACTTATCCATCCATACTTTTACAAGCACTTGAGTCGCCCCATCAAACCGATTCATGTAAGACTCCGCCCACTGATACAACGCATCAACGTCATTTTCTATCAAAAACTTATCTACCTGACGAACAAATACTTCTTCAGGGGTTAAAGAGTCTTTGTCCAATCGTTGAACTTTAAAGATGCTCTTTAAGAAAACTTTAAACCCACCCCACCAACTTTCCGAAACTGCTGCTGTTTTCTGCGACGGTTGAGCTTGAAATTTTACACCACTTCGGATTTTGGCCCAGCTCTCAGAAATGTTTTTATATGTTGGAATAAAATCTATATTCGAAATCATCTCACGAATTTTTTCCGGGACTAAAGGATTCTGACGAAACGACACCAACGGTTCAGCTGAATTAATCGCGTTGGAAAGATCATCGCGCCATCCTTGAATACTCATAGCTTGACTTGTATCTGCAGATGCTTTTTTCTCAAGCTCTTTCAGTTGCGCTTCAACACGTTGTATGTCTTGCTGTATATCTGCATAACGTTGACCGTATTGTTCTAAACTAATCACCTTGGTTTGTAAGACATCAATACTGCGTCGTAATTCTTTTACATCTGACATCGGGGCAACACCTCGTGTCGCCGTCATTGTCTGGGACAATTGCGATTCAATACCACCAATATATGGCCTAATAATAAAATACCATCCCGCCCCCAGCGCTATTACAAGGCAGATCAGATTTGTAAAAAGCAATCGGATAAACAAGTTAGCGGGTTGCGCAGTATGTGACTGCGCCCCAGGCACATCGGCGATTACATCTAGTTCAGAGTTTCGATTGTCGGTCATCATTACACCATTAAAAGCAATCGAATTATATCACGCTCAGACAGCTTGCCAACTAAATTATTCACACGATTTTAGAACATAGTCTCCCGGGGCATCACACAACGCAGGATACTCGCCCGACCCAACAGGTCGTGCAGCAACTTTGGAGCTATCCAAGTCTGACAACCATTGATGCCAATGAATCCACCAAGACCCTTTGTTTTCTGTTGCTTCAGCCTGCCATTCATCGGCAGATATGGTCAGATTCTTATTCACCCAAAATCCATATTTTTCTTTTGCGGGTGGATTAACCACACCCGCTACATGACCCGAACCACCCAATACAAATTGCAAATTAGCATTTTTCATTAATGAAACTCCGGAATACGTAGCTTTCCATGGCGCAATATGATCATCCTTAGTTGACATCATATAAACTGGAATCTCGATTTTACTCAGATCAATTCCCTCACCATCTACCTTATACTTTCCTGGGTTGGTTAGTCGATTCTGTTGATAGAAAAAACGCAATAGATTACTGTGCATTGCCTCGGGCATATTTGTATTATCAGAATTCCAATACAAAAAATCAAACGGCACAGGGTCTTTGCCCATATAGTAATTGTTTACAACATATGACCAAACCAATTCTGAAGGTCGCATCATATTAAATGTACGCGCCATTATTTTTCCGCTCAAATACCCCTTGTCACCCATTAACTTTTCGATTTTTTGCACATACTCTTCACTTGCAAACGCTGTTAAATCGCCCGCATCTGAAAAATCTGTTAGTGTCGTTAATAGCGTTAATGACGCAATATCTTTCCGGTTTACAGCCGAAAAATAAGCTTCTAAACAAACCAACAACGTCCCGCCCAGGCAGTACCCCATTGCGTCAACACTCTCAACATTTGTGATCTTTTGTATAATTTCAATTGCAGCTTTTGGACCCTCTAAAATATAAGATTCGATTGTTTTATATCGATGAGATATATCCGGGTTAACCCATGAAATAATAAAAACGGTTCTGCCCTGATCTAATAACCACTGCACCATAGATTTTTCAGGTGACAAATCAAACACATAATATTTATTAATCCATGGTGGAACAATTAGCATGGGTTTTTGAAATACTTTTTCTGTGGTGGGCGAATATTGAATCAGCTCAATCAGATCATTTCTAAAAACAACACTCCCTTTTGAAAGGGCGATATTTTCCCCAATTTTAAAATGGTTCATATCGGTCATGTCTGGATCCTTACCTTTTTGTAAGTCCTCCATCATGGTCATGAATCCCTTCATCATGCTGGCTCCACCTGTCTTTTGCGCTTCCTCGATAACAGATGGATTTAAAAACGCAAAGTTATTAGGCGACATGGAATGAATAATTTGTTGCGCATAAAAGCGTAGTTGTTTTTTTTCCTCAGGATCTAAATCAATCTCGTCATCATTCAGTGTTTTTTCAAACCAATCTGAAAATACTAAATACGATTGCTTCATGATATCAAAGAAAATATTCGATTCCCAGTGATCGTGGCTAAATCGCTTATCTCTAGCTGCCACAACAATGGGGGGATCCACAATATCACCACTCATTCGCTTTAATATATATTTGCTTAGAACCTCAGTACAGCTGTGCAAAGATTTTTGAACGCTTTCGCGTTTTTCTGGATCCTTCATTATTTTTTGCAACGCAGCGGACATGCTTGACATTAAAACACCCGGATCCATAAATGGATTATGCGCATTGACTGAGGAGCTTGTTCGATTCCAAAAATTAAATGGATTAAAGTTATTATTTAGCATGTTATTTCAAATTCTTATTATTTTTGTTATATTAAGTTTACATATCTTAACATTAATACTATTACTGATTTATTACCATGATGCCAGAAAAATCTATGACCCATAAAAAATCCATACTTGGAAATCTTTGGATTCAATCCAAAGTGGATGAATCCGTTGCCAAGCAGCTGAAAAACCAGGCTGACTATCCCCAAATTATCTGTGATTTAATTGCCGCGCGCGATATTGATCTAAACAATGTTCCTCATTTTTTAAACCCAACGTTAAAGCATTTTCTGCCTGATCCATTTCTATTGAAAGATATGAAACTAGGGGTCAATCGAATTATTGATGCGATAAATCACAACCAAAAAATTACTGTTTATGGAGATTATGATGTTGACGGAGCAACCTCTACAGCTCTATTAATTCGCTTCTTTAGAGTGCTGGGCGTGGATATTGAATTTTATATTCCCGATCGCCAAACCGAAGGATACGGTCCGAACACAAAAGCGTTTGAACACCTCGCTTTGTCGGGAACGAACTTGATCATCACCGTTGACTGTGGAACATTATCTTTTGAACCGATCGCCGCTGCAAAAAAAATGGGCACCGATGTTGTCGTTATCGACCACCACGCCGGCACTGCAACTCATCCTGAATGTGTAGCCCTCATAAACCCAAATCGACTAGATGAAACAAGTCCACTGAAACATCTGGCTGCCGTTGGAATCAGTTTTATGGTATGCGTTGCCGTAACCCAATCATTGCGGGAACAAAACTATTTCAACGACAAACCTACCCCTGACTTGATCTCATTATTAGACATCGTCGCACTTGGAACCGTCTGCGACGTGGTTGCACTTACGGGATTAAATCGAGCCTTTGTTGCCCAAGGATTAAAAGTACTCAGCCAATCTAAAAACAAAGGGTTGGTTTATTTAATGAACCTTTTGAACATTGATAGAAATCAGCTAAGCCCCTATCATTTTGGTTTTGTCATTGGCCCCCGCATTAACGCAGGTGGGCGTATCGGAACATCAACCCTTGGCACCTTATTATTATCCAGTGAAGACGATGCCGCCGTTGCATCTGCCGCAGAACAGTTAAACATACTGAACGAAGAACGCAAACTGTTACAGGAATCCACCCTGTTAGACGCCGATTTGCAAGTCAACCCCAATGACCCCATTATTGTTGTCAGCAGCCCCGACTGGCACCAGGGTGTTATTGGAATTGTCGCTGGAAAATTAAAAGACAAATACCACAAACCCACATTTGTAATTGCCATTGACCCCATCACGCAAGAGGGAAAAGCTTCAGCCCGATCCATAACAGGATTCGATATAGGCCACAGCATTCACCTTGCCCACGAACATAATGTAATTCTTCAAGGCGGCGGACATCCCATGGCGGGTGGCTTTAGTCTAAAGCATTCGCAAATGAATGATTTCATAACGTTTATGAGCGCTCATGTAACGTCAGTTTTATCGAAAGAACATACCTTACCAAAACGTACGTTTGATGGACATCTTACCTTAAATAGCCTGACAATATCGCTACACGATCTTATTGAACAAATAGGTCCTTTTGGATCTGAGAACCCAACCCCAAAATTTTTATTCCAAAACGTCCTACTAAAAAAAATAGTCATAATGCAAGAAAAGCACATTCGATGTTTTCTAGAAGATCCCATCTCTGGAAAATCTGCAGAAGCTTTAATTTTTAATGCATTTCAATCCGCTTTGGGTGATTTTTTAGTAAAACATCAATATAAACACATCGATATTTTAGGAACTTTGAAAAAAGATTCCTGGCAAGATCGCATCACCCTAAAAATATGGATTGAGGATGCACGCCCCTCATCATGATTCCAATTCGTATTATCCAGTCCCCAGAGCCTGTAAACTATCCCGATGCTATTGCGTTCATGGAACAATACGTTGACAGCATCATAAATGATGAAGCGCCCGGATGTCTTTGGTTTCTAGAGCATCCCCACATCATTACTAGCGGAACCAGTTCCGAAAATTCCGATCTGCTTGCCCTCCCCAACATTCCCGTATATCACACTGGTCGCGGAGGCAAATATACCTATCATGGCCCCGGCCAACGGGTCGTTTACATCATGTTGGATTTAAAACTATTTGATAAAGACATAAAAAAATTTGTGAAATTATTAGAAGAATGGCTAATAAATTCGTTTCAAAAGTTAGGATTAACCACGCATGTTAAAGACAAGCAAATAGGCATTTGGGTTCAAAACTCAGCCCATAAAATTGAATCAAAAGTTGCTGCCATCGGGCTTCGTGTTAAACGATGGGTAACATATCATGGCGTCGCAATTAATGTTTCAACAGACCTTAATCGTTTCCAAGACATCATTCCCTGTGGTATAAAAGATTTAGGTGTTACATCATTCCAAAACGAGGGCATCTCAATTCAACTGCCCAAACTTGATCTTTTACTGATTAATGAATTTTGTAAATTATTTAAAACGCAGGCAGTTCAATGACACGTAAAATTATTTTAGACACAGAAACAACCGGATTAGACCCCAACGCGGGTCATCGTATCGTTGAAATCGGATGTGTCGAACTTATCAACATGGTTCCAACAGGGGTCGTTTATCATCAATACATAAACCCTGAGCGTGCTATGCCACAGGAGGCTTTTGCGATCCACGGGCTATCGACAGATTTCCTATCCAATCATCCAACCTTTCAGCATATCGCTTTAGACTTTCTAAACTTTATCGCAGATGATGCAGAAATTGTGATTCATAACGCCAGCTTTGATATGAAGTTTTTGGATTGGGAAATAGAAAAAGCCGGACATCCTAAAATTGATCGTTCTCGAATTGTTGATACGTTAGTCATTGCGCGAAAACAAAACCCGGGCGGAAGAAATAGTCTCGACGCTCTTTGCAAACGTTATGGCGTTAACAACTCTCATCGCGAATATCACGGGGCTTTATTAGACTCTCAACTGCTGGCTGAAGTATATCTATATTTAATGGGGGGGCGACAACCCACTTTAATACTTGCTGAAGAAGAAAAACAACAAACGATAGAGATGTCCATAGATCAAGATGCTCATATTAATTTTGAGTACAGATCTTTTCTTCCTTCTGATGAAGAGATCCAATCGCACATTAATTTAATTGAAAAGATTAAGAATTCAAAATGGCTCACACATTCCTGAAATTAACAGCTCTGATATTTTTTACATGGCTTTCACCGACATGGGGAGCCACGCCTAATATTAACTACAAAGCAAGAATATTGGGTCTTGAATCATTTCCTGACATTGAGCATTCAGCAAAAAAAATGTCTCAAATTTTAAATCCAGACGCCGATTTTATTCTTGCATCTGAAGGGGTTCTTCGGGATATCCTCAAAGAAGACATCGAAAAAATGTATGCCTATCTTCAATCTCATGGTTTTTATGATGCTAAAATTTTTCCTGAAATTGAAATAACTCCTGAACAAGAATATACCATTTTTTTCCACGTGGAAGCAGGTGAAAGATACACCATCAATCGGATTGAGATATTAGTAAACGGAAAAGATTTTCCAATTGACCCGGAAATATTATCCGCAAAAAAAGACACTCCTATAATTCATGAACTAGTCTTAAAAGACAAAAATAAAATCGCATTATTTTTAAAACAAAACGGACATGCTTTTGTTGAAATTTTAGACGAGCTGGTTGAAATTAACCATGATGCTCTCTTTGGAAATATTACGTATTCATTCAAAGCTGGCGCCAAAGTAAATTTTGGAACATATATCATCAGTGGTTTAAGCTCCCTACAAGAAGACTACATCAAAAAATTTATCCAGTGGAAAGCTGGTGACGCTTACACAATTGAACATATTAATAAAACAGAGCAACTATTATTAGATACCGGCTTATTTGAATCAGTCTTGATAACTCCCGTTAAAACCCGCAACCCACAGGAAGTTAATATTGATATTAAATTAACCGAAGGCAAACACAACCATCTTCAATTCAATGTTTATGGTAATATCGCTTTATCCAACAATGAATCAAACCGTTATGAAATTGGGGCTATACCTAAGTACAAACATGACAATGTTGCTGGCGCTAATGAGGTGTTCGAAATTACGACCCTCCTATCTAACGTTGTTCAAGACTTGAACGTATCGCTAAAAAAGCCTCATCTTGGTTTGTTTAATACAACTGGGCGTATCTTTTTCAGCGGAGAACGCCGAACATACGAAGCTTATTCACGACTTGGTCTCGACGGTGGACTTGGTTTAGATTATAAATTTACACCTCAAATTTCATTGGATCTCAGCTCCGTTTATGAAAAATATTCGTTGGAACGTCAGACAGATTTACAAAAAAATTCATATGATTTTTTTGGACTTCCTGTTACGTTTCGCATAGATACTCGCGAAGATAAAATTTTCTCTCGATCTGGTGTACAACTCGATATCAGCTGGACTCCTTACGTAGGCTCTCAACATTCAATGCAACAATTTTTAGTAAAAGGAAACTTCTATCTCCCCATTATTAAAGAGTATTTTATTTTAGCAGGCTGGGGGCTGTGGAATTGCCTTTCTGGCATCGCTTTTGATGACTCTCCAATGGACAAACGCGTCTACTTAGGGGGAGGTCAGAACATTAGGGGCTATAGCACTGACTCCATAGGTAAGTCTGATCCACTGAAAAAAAATCCAACCAAGTTAATCCCTCGGGGAGGGCTTTCTGCTCTTGCCTTTGGATTAGAGCCTCGCTTTATGATATATCACCCCTTGTGGGCAGCACTATTTTGTGATGTTGGTCAAATTTCAGAATCTGAAAATATTTTCAAAGAAATTCACTCGGCATCTAAGCTATACTGGGATGCTGGGTTTAGTTTATTTTATTTTACCGGTTTTGGTCCGCTTCGTTTGGATATCGCGTATCCCATCACTGATAATATACCCGACAACAAAAAAGAATTTAAATTTTATATTTCGTTTGGACAAGCATTTTAAATGAACAGTATTTCAAAAATAATTCGTATGGGATTCCTTATTTTTAGGGCGATTTGCTTATGCGTTTTTCTTGTTGGGGTATCATTGCAAATTTCACCTATACAAACATTGCTTGTAAAGACATTTGTATTAAAAGAAAATCAGTCGATTGAAATTGAAGGGTTCTCTGGGCTATTTCCCTTTTACTTTTCATTTGAAAAAATCAATCTATATGAAAATGAACAACAACTTTTAACTCTTAAAAACTTCGCGCTTGATTGGTCGATTATAGAGTTTATTTACAATCAAGTCATCGCCATTCAAACGTTAAAAATTGAGAACTTAGAATATAACGAACCTTCCTTAAAAGAAAATATTGATCCTCCATCTATTGCTATTCCTAAGTTACCTTTTGGATATATAGCAAATATCAATATCAAAAAAGCCACTTACAAAACGGATAAACAATCCTTTAGCTACAGTGCGAAAGGCAATACCCTTAATAAGGCCACGGGGTTACAGTTCAACTTACAACTCAAAAATCTTAATGATAATTCCAACGCACTTACTGCCCACATTAAGTATGGATATGCCACGACAGATAAAGCCTCTACCCTTAAGTTATACGTTAATGCAAAAGAAACTAAAGGGCTTTTACATTATTTAATTCCAACATTAACTGCCAAAGCAACCTTCTTATTAAAAGGCGAGGGTGAGCTTAATAATTTTGACGCGACGCTTTCAGCAGACTGTGGACAAACGTCAGTCTCGTCTAGCCTTTCTACTAGCCTATCTTCTGATAGAAAGTATGTTGATGTTTTTACAAAATATTCTTATAAAAACAGCGATTCTCGTTATGCATTTTCAGGCACGATTAAAACAAATCAAACTTTAACCGACTTTGAATTGCACGACTGCAAATTAGCATCAGCCGACATCCAAGCAATATCTTTTTCAGGAAAAATTGACAGAAAAAGCTTTTCATTTTTAACTAAAAATCTAGAAATTATAGCTCCGGTTTCATCTGAATATTCGATAAAAACAACAGCGCAATTTATGTTTAACCCCAAACAACTCCTATTGGATGGAACAGTTAAAAGCATTCTATTCAAATCCTCTCAACCGATTGCCGAAATGGATATTCCATTTTTTATGAATCAAACTCTGGATTCTTTAAAAGTAAGCGCTCAATGCACGGGGAACATTCCGGATCTACCTGCTGAGTATCAAAAATATTCAACTTTTAAAGTGATCGCAAATCTTGAACCACAGTCAGCAAAAACTATCCCTAATATTCGCTTTGAATTAACTGCCGACAGCAATAAAATTGATGGAAATTTTTTAGTAAAAGATAAGCCAGAATTAATACTAAACGGCATACTATTTTCTAATAATGTTCAAGTAAACTCTATGCTTGCAGATGGTACCTGGCATATTTCAGCTACGGCTAATCCGACTCAGCCGCAATCATGGTCTATGCCAAAACTATCCGCAAAACTTACCCCTCAAAAAAACTGCTCCTTCGAAGGGGGACTTAGCTTAGATATTGAATCAAAAATCATTGATGTTGAATTTGTAGGAGCCTTTAATATTGCGCGTCAATATTTAGACTTAACCACTTTACGCGCGGTTCACAAAGAATCTTTTATTGAAAGCAAGGGCTCTTTAGATCTTTCCAAAAATCAGGGGGACTTTAGTTGGCATTTTTACACCTTTAATGCCGGAGACTTGTTTGTAAATAGCAAAGCATCCGGCGTCGCGTCTATTTTAGGACAACTTAGCCTTGATTCAAAAGACTGGATTTTGACATTTTCTGGGGACTTTCATAAAGTCCTGTTCCCCAATATTGCAGCAAACTCTGGTAATCTTTCTGGATCAATTTACTTAAACAATCACAAAAATGTTCAATTTTCTCTAGCCGCTCGAAAAGCTGCGATACGAAAAACTGTAGTTGAAGATTTTTCAGTCAATGTTAATGGAACTTTGGATAACTTTTCAACAACCATTGCAATGACAGGATTTGCAGAACAAGCCTTAAAAGGAAACTTTGCTTTTTCTGTTCTAAATTTATCCACTGTTGAATTAGATGCTCTGGCCATTCACTTGGGTCAACACAAAATTCTTTTAGCTAAGCCCACGCGCGTAGAATACACTCCTGAAAAATGGACCATTCGTCCAACCACAATAAATGCTAACACGGGAAGTATAAATTTTAGTGGAGACATTGCCCCATCATCAGTGATCTTTAACGCAGCATTAACAAAAGTATCCGCCGATCTTTTGTATACACTAACGAAAGGGCATTATTTTTTAAAAGGTGACCTAGATGGAGATATTCATGTATCGGGCGACTTGTCCGACCCCACAATAAAATTTGATTTCAAAACATCTAATGCACCCTACTCGACAAAGCTATCTGGACTTTTGCAAAACAATCTTTTAAAGACAAATATTGATATCCAAAGCACTCAGCTAAACCTCAGTCTAACCGGAACCTTCCCTACTAAAGCCCAACTATTTCCTTTCCAATTTGAATTAGATCACGTCCGTCCATTTCAAACACGCGTGATTACAACAGGAACATTAGATAATTTACAGCAAATATTTGATTTAAATTATGACAAAGTTTTTGGAAGTGTAGAAGGAGACATTCTCCTTTATGGAACGCTTACAAATCAACTTTCAAAGGGATCTATCAAAGTAAAAGACGGTGGCTATGAACGCCAGAACATTGGACTTAAACTCAAGGGAATTAACCTTGAGTTTCAAGCTCGGGGTGGGCAATTTATTCTATCGCGTGCATCCGGTTTCAAAGATCAAAAAGAAGGTACCGGAGAAATTTTATTTGCAAAACTTGGCTTTGAAAAAAATCTTATTCCCTATTTAACTACAGAAATCAAATTTAACAATATTCACTTGATTGACTTGCCTCAAACACGAAGAGGCGGTATGTCTGCTTTTTGCACGGCCAATTTAAAAGCAGCAGGCCCCATCACAGCATTAAAAGTTGTTAGTCGGGGAGAGATCTCGTCCTTAGAAAAATATATCGGAGATGTTGACGAAGAGCCCATATTTCAAGTAAACCTTACGCATCAAAACCTGCCCCTGGCTTTACCGACAGCTCAAGACATTTCAGAATCGGAAACAAACACAACGTATGATATTGATCTTTCGCTAGAGCGTCGATTTCATATCTTTGGTCAAGGATTAGACTCGACTTGGAAAGGTCGTTTAGTCATCGAAGGAACTTCAGATACGCCTATTTATAAAGGTCAATTCACTCTTCAAGAAGGACAACTAAGAGTCCTTGATCGTTTCTTTGATGTTCAAAGGGGTGAGATATTTTTTAATGGAGATTTGTCGCCCTCATTATACATTGAATCCAATTTGAACTTACAAGACATGCGAGTACGAATTATCCTAGAAGGGGATACAAATAATCTGCATAAAAGAATAGTTTCAGACTCAAACCTTTCAGAGCAAGAGATTCTACAAAAACTGTTTTTTAATCGCTCATCAACTGTCAGCCAATCATTTCAAGCATTAAATTACTTGGCTGCCAGCAGCTTTATTAGTTCGTTTATCAATATTGGTTTTTATCAACAAGAAGATCCCATTACTCACGTTGAACGCGAATTCATTTCGTTACAACAAAAGTTTTCTAAGCGAACTTATGGAAAAGTCAACGTGGCCATCAATAATATTGACTCAGAAACTGATAGAGTCACCATTGCAGCCGGAGTTCAACCCACCCCACAAACAAAAGCAGAAGTCACGTTCTCACCTGACAAAACTCGCGCGGGGCTTGGGCTAGAATGGAGTCTTGATTTCTAACCATAGCGGGTTTAGATAATATCTTTGTGGGAATTTATAGAAAGTTTTTCCACGCACAAATCCAATATTTCAAAATTCTTACATTCAATTGTAAGGGTAGGCTTATCATCTATAATAGAAATCTTTACGGGACTTTGCAGCACCTCTGACAAATGTGTCTGAACAGCCAAAGTATCAACATCATCATAAGGTTCAAATTTTGCTATTCGCTTTTGCGCTGTCGCACGCGCGGTTGGATTTTTGCGGGACTTTATTCTCTGCTCAGTATCTCTCACGCTTAACGAACTATGAATAATTTCTTGAACCAAACTTTCTTGCTCTTCTGCATTTAACCCAACCAAGGCTCTTGCATGTCCGGCAGAAATTCCATTTGATCGCACGGCTTCTTTGATTTTGTCATCCAATGAATTTAGCCGCAGAATATTCGATATGTAACTACGACTTTTTCCAAGAACTTGAGCCAATTCTTCGTGTGTATAATTATAATCACATCTTAGTTTTTCATAAGATTCCGATTCTTCAATTGGAGTTAAATTTTCCCGTTGAATGTTTTCAATAATTGCATACTGCAAAACTTCTTTATCCGAAGCTTCTTTTACAATGACTGGGATAAATCTTAAGCCTGCCTTTTTACATGCTCTCCAGCGTCGCTCACCCGCGATTATTTCATAAGAATCTTCGTTTTTTTGACGCACGATAATAGGTTGCAATACCCCATTTTGACGAATAGAATTTGCTAATTCGTCTAACTCTATTTCTGAAAAGTGTTTTCTTGGTTGAAATGGACACGGTGAGATATGATCCACATTGACTTGAAAGATATCTTGCCCAGAGTTATTCGCTGATGACGAAACCTCTGGCCCCAACAGTGATGAAAGCCCTGTTCCTAATCCTGATTTTTTCTTATCCATGATTTTCTCCTTGTCCTAAGATTAGACGCTCGCGATCTAAAAATTCTTTGGCTAATTGTACATATGATTGTGATCCTGGGCATTTAAAATTATATAGCAGCACTGGTTTACCAAATGATGGCGCCTCTGATACTTTCACATTTCTGGGAACCACTGTCCCATATACTAACTCTTTAAAATGTTCACGGACTTCAGACTCAACATGTACACTTAGATTACTTCGTTTATCTGCCATCGTTAAAACAATCCCTTGAATCCCTAATTGTTTGTTAAAGTTCTGTTGAATTCTCTGGATTGTTTTTAATAATTGAGCCAGTCCTTCCATAGCATAAAACTCACACTGAGTAGGTATCAAAACGCTATTACATGCCACAAGAGAGTTAATAGTTAATAACCCTAATGTTGGTGGCGTATCAATAAATACATAATCAAAATCGGAAAACTCGTTTTGTATTACGTCTCTAAGTAAATACTCTCGATTTTCCATGTTAGAGATTTCAACTGCAAACGCTGAAAGATCATTGTTGGCAGGTATAATATACAACCCTGGAACCTCAGTTTCTTGGATTGCATCACGAGGGCTTATGTTGTTTAAAAAAATTGAATAGCTGTTTAATTTTCTTTTCGCAGGGCTAATTCCAAAACCCGTAGACGCATTTCCTTGAGGGTCTAAATCGATGAGTAATATCTTTTTTGGGATTGTACTTAATGCTGTTGCTAAGTTGACGGCGGTTGTTGTTTTACCAACTCCACCTTTTTGATTTGCTACCGTAATTACCTTTGTCATTTTATATCGACCGATTCCTGTTCTCTTAATAATCTTAAGATAACAGATTTAAGTTTCACGTGAAACAATTTTTAATATCTATATTCAATAATATATGAATTGGGGTGAATTAAACTTTGTTTTTTCAAAATACGGTCAGTGGGAATATTAGAAAGCTCTATATCTACATTCTCCCCTTTTAAGAATAACCCCTTAGAGTGTTCTTTTCTTATCAAGTGTTCTGAGATTTCGATTAGTGTAGATAAAGAAGCTACTCCTCGAGCACTCACTACATCAAACTTTTCAGCTGAAACAAACTGTTCTACTCTAGAGCAAACAATTTTTACAGGTGTATTTGTTTCACGTGAAACATTTTCTAAAAAAACACATTTCTTTTGATCGGAGTCTACAAGAGTTACGTTAAAACCATACATTGCCAAAACCATTCCAGGAAAGCCTGCCCCAGAGCCAAGATCAACAATTCTATCACCTTGATTTAAAAAAGGCAGCAATTGTAACGAGTCTTCAAAATGTCGCACTCTAATATTAGACAAAGTGCTTTTCGCAACAAGATTTAAACTTGTTGCCCATTTCAGTAGCAACGATTCATAGATATCAAGCCTTTGCTTTAGATCAGAATTCTGCTCAAAAAAAGACATAAAACCCCCGGAAAAATGATCTAAAATTTATTAAAAAATAATCTTGTTGTCAAGGGAAATAATTGCTAATATATCTTAGATTATTTTAATGATATTTGGAGAAAACTATGAAAAAACAAGGACACCCTGATTATCACAAAATCACTGTGACAATGACAGACGGATCAACATTTGAAACTCGCTCCACCTGGGGCAAAGAAGGCGACAAACTAAGCTTGGACGTGGATCCTCTTTCTCATCCAGCTTGGACGGGCGGTGGTGTAAAACTATTGGATACGGATGGACAATTAGGTCGATTCAAGAAGCGTTTTGACGTTTTCAAATTATCCTAACTCTCTGCTAAAAAATTATAAGAACAGTAAAATTTGTGTGACATATGAAGCAGCCTGATAGAAAACCTTTAGATCCTCACTTTTGTTCTGGGCCCTGTGCAAAAATTCCAGGATGGGAATTTGGCATATTATCCAATGCAATGATCGGGCGATCTCATCGATCAAAAGATGGGCAGGCTGCTATCAAATCAATGCTCGAAAAAACTAAAGATGTTTTAGAAATCCCTCAGGATTATAAGATTGTGTTAACTGCCGGATCTGCAACCGGATCCATTACCATGGCTATGTGGAATTTTTTGGGTGAACGCCCAGTTGACATGCTTGCTTGGGATGTCTTTGGAAAACGCTGGGTCAACGATGTCAGGGCACTGAATATTCCCATGAATGTATACGAATCTACTTTTGTGGAAATGCCTGATCTGTCTGGCGTTAATCCTGACAACGACTTCATGTTTGTTTGGAATGCCACGTCTACGGGAACCTCTATTGGCGACCTTGATTGGTACACACCAGGTTTGGGGCTTACAATTTGCGATGCAACTTCTGCCGCATTTTGTGTGAATCTGCCCTGGGAAAAACTAGATATAACTTGTTTTTCTTGGCAAAAGGGTATGGGGGGCGAAGCAGCTCACGGATTAATTGTTCTCAGTCCAAAAGCAATTGCTCAACTTGAACGTTATACTCCCAAGTGGCCGGTTCCTTATATTTTCAACCTAAAAAACGCATCGGGAATCCGAACAGATTTATTTGATGGAGTGGTAATTAACACCCCGTCAATGTTGTGTTTAGAAGACTATATGCAAAGTTTGAATTGGGCAGAAAAAAATGGCGGCCTGACATTTCTAACAAATCGAGCCCAACAAAACTATACCACTGTTCAATCATGGATGCAGAGTCGTCCATGGACACAATATTTAATGAAACAAGAAAAATACAGATCAGTCGCTAATTCTTGTATCCAATTATTAAAGAATGGCGTCCCAATTGATGATGATACTATTTTAAAAATCACTCAAATTCTAGCAAACGAAAATGTAGCTTTTGACATCAAAGGATTCAAAGGAACCCCACCTAACTTAAGAATATGGACTGGGCCAACTATTGAAACGTCAAATATTGAAATCTTATTAGAGTGGCTGGATTGGATTCATTCCGAACATCTTCAATGATAAATCGCGCCTATATTTTTATTACATTAATCTGCCTCATCTTTTTTGCCGGTCTTTATTATTCAGTTTTTCCATCTCAAAAACAACTTCCGTCAAATAGTACCAAGCTGACTATATATACTTGGATGGATTTTGTCCCCCCCGAATTGCAAAAGAAATTTGAAGATCAAACAGGCATCAAACTACATATTGATTATATCGACTCAGACGAAGGACTAGAGGCAAAGTTGCTCACCGGAAAAGCCGAATACGACATCGTCTATCCCTCCACACCGTATGTATTTCGCCACATAAAATTGGGGCTGTATGCTCCCTTGTCTTTAGATAAAATTCCAAATATCCGGCATGTGGACGAAAGTTTTATGCAGGGATTAAAAACAGAGTCGACTTTATATTCAATTCCATATCTATGGGGTACCAGTGGTTTTGCCTATGATATAGAAACGTTTGATTCTATTTTTCCAAACGAACCCATCGATAGTTGGACTTATGTTTTTGATCCGAATAAATTACAAAAAATAACCCATAAAGGGATTGCTTCAACAGCCAGCGGAAATGAATTATTTTGTGCGATTGGTTTTTGGCAGAACGAGCGCCCTCAAGCTTTTACATTAAAAACCATAGACACTCTTACGCAACTTGCAAATCAAGCCCGATCTTATTGGAGAGTATTTTTATCGTCTGAGTCTGCAATTCAAGCATTGGGATCAGGTGAGGTTGCCGTTGCATTTATGTGGAATGGTGATGCTTTAGCGGCTCAACAACTGGCTCTACTTCGCAATAAAAAAATCCAATATGTTGTTCCAAAAGAGGGCGCTCTTAAATGGATCGACGGGCTGGCTATTCCACACAATGCTCCTAATGCAAACGCTGCTCACCTCTTTATTAACTTTTTACTAGATCCGGAACATATGGCTCTTGTAACAAATTATGTGCGTTTTGCAAACACGTGCTCTAAATCAAAAAAGTTTATTCGCCCTGAGATTTTAAAGAATAATATTATTTATCCCAACGAATCAATTATGCAAACACTTGCAATTGATACACGTTCAAACCCACAATTTGAACGTACAATTAATCGACATTTTTTCAAAATTCTTGTAGGATACTAATCAACACGTTAAGGAAAGTTGATTGTGGAAAAAGATCGAATCGAACCCTGGCAGTCTTTTGATGAGGTTCCTCAAATACAAATTGAAGGAATATCAAAACGATATGGTAATTTCCCAGCGCTTAGAAAGCTGAACCTTGAAATCTATAAGGGTGAGTTTTTCTCATTACTGGGCAGTTCGGGCTGTGGCAAAACTACCCTGCTGAGAATCTTGGGGGGTTTTGAACATCCATCACAAGGTCGCATCTTAATCGACGGGATCGATATCACAAAACTTCCACCCTACAAACGCCCCATCAATATGATGTTTCAATCCTATGCTTTGTTTCCTCATATGACGGTGGAAGAGAACGTAGCCTTTGGATTAAAACAAGAAAACCTGTCTAAAAAAGAAATTGTTAATCGAACCGATCATTATTTAGAATTGGTTGATATGATTGATTTGCGGAAACGCAACCCTGATCAACTTTCAGGGGGACAACGTCAGCGGATCGCACTTGCCCGATGCCTTGCAAAACAACCTAGAGTTCTTTTGCTTGATGAACCCATGGCTGCGCTAGACAAACGCTTGAGAGAAAAAACACAATTTCAATTAGTTAACATTCAGGAAAAAGTTGGTATTACCTTTATCATGGTAACGCATGATCAAGAAGAAGCAATGACCATGTCCACACGATTAGGTATTATGCGCGGCGGTCAAATACTACAAGTGGGCACCCCTAAAGAAATTTACGAATATCCGAACTCTCAATATGTTGCAACATTTATTGGAAATGCAAATGTATTGGATGGTATTGTGGTCGAAACACACAAAGACCATTCAGTCATTCGGAACGATGAAAACGATTGTATGATTTATGTTTCGCCGGCATCAAATGCCGCGGTCGACTCTCTTGCTCACGTATCGGTTCGCCCAGAAAAAATTCTAATTTCCAAAGAACCGTTTGATGTTGAATACAACACCCTAACAGGGGTTGTCGACGAAATTGCATATTGGGGCGATGTCTCTATGTATCACATTCAGCTTGCGTCAAAACAAATTATTCAAGTAATGGTTCCAAACTTATTGCGTGGCGCCGATCGACCCATTACATGGAACGACAAAGTATATTTACATTGGAAGCCTCAAAATGGCGTTTTGTTGGTAAGTTAATGAATACAAATTCCTCTCGATTAATCCGTATAAAAAACTGGTTGTCTGTCTTCAAACCCAGCGAAAAATATGTGTTAATTTTACCCTACATTTGGTGTGTATTATTTCTTCTAATTCCATTTCTAATTTTGTTAAAAATTAGCTTATCCGATTATATTTTTGGAACACCTCCATTCAGCCCTGTCTTTGAATGGGTTGATCAAAAATATCTTCGCATCCAATTATTTTTTTCAAATTATGAATTCTTTTTCAAAGACTCTCTTTATATTCGGGTTTATATCGAATCAATTTTGATGGCGCTATTTTCAACCTGCATCGCAACCATCATTTCTTACCCGTTTGCATATGCTATACATAAATCATCGCCAGCTATAAAAACCTTATTAATTCTATTAATTATTTTGCCGTTTTATACTTCGTTTCTGCTGCGTGTATATGCGTGGGTCGGGTTATTAAGCGCACAAGGTGGCGTCAACGCTCTCTTAATGTGGGTGGGTATTATTGATGAACCTTTAAAATTACTGTATACAAAATTTGCGGTTATTATCGGCATTGTCTATTGCTACTTACCCTTTATGATTATTCCGTTGTATGTGTCTTTAGACAAAATGGATCGCGAATGTTTAGAAGCCGCTTATGATCTTGGATGTCACCCCCTTAAAGCCTTTTTCACAATCACAGTGCCTTTAACTAAAAATGGATTGTTTGCGGGGTTCATTTTAATGTTTATTCCGGCGATTGGGGAATTTGTAATTCCAGAAATTTTAGGGGGAGCCAATACGTTAATGATTGGTCGCATTGTTTGGAATGAATTTTTTAATAATCGTGATTGGCCCTTTGCTGCGTCAATCGCAATTTTAATGTTTTTCTTTGTGGTGATTCCTTTAAATTACCTTCAAAAACCCAGCTCTAAAAAGGATACTAATGATGAATAGTCGCATGATGCGTATCAGCATTTTATTGTTTGGGTATTCTTTTTTATACATACCACTTGCGCTAGTTATCGTATTTTCATTTAACAGTACTCGCAGCATTTACGGTTGGGAATCATTTTCACTGCGGTGGTACAGCGAACTTAGCAACAACACGGCTATTCTTCAAAGCGTATGGAACAGCCTTAAAATCGCCAGCATCTCCGCCACATTTGCAATGATCATTGGAACGCTTGCAGCATTCAGCTTGGTCCGAATCCACAGATTTAAAGGTCGAAAACTATTTGAAACAATCATTAACATGCCACTTATTATCCCCGAAGTTGTAACGGGTCTGTCCTTATTGTTGTTTTTTGTGTCTGTGCAACACATCTTTGGAATCAATATTCACTATGGCATTCCCACGATCAGCATTGCCCATATCACACTTGGCGTTGCATATGTCGTTGTTGTTGTAAAATCCAGATTACAAGAAGTCGACCTTTCCTTAGAAGAAGCCGCTATGGATTTAGGGGCAAAACCACTTACAGTTTTCATGGACATTACGCTACCCATAATTACACCTGCGTGCATTGCGGGATGGTTTTTAGCGTTTGCATTATCCTTCGACGATGTTGTAATTGCCAGCTTCGTCTCATCCCCCGAATCAACAACATTACCCATGGTGATTTTTTCGACATTACGCACGGGTGGGTTAAGCCCACAAATTAATGCATTGGCAACGATTATGATCTCTATCTCTACAATATGTGTCATAATCGCTGCAATTATCGCTTACCGACGACAAAAATATCTATCTAAATAGTGTAAGTTTAAACAAGTGTTAATCCACCTCTGTTATCAATAGGAGCACAAATGAATACCGGAGACAATATGTTAAGACCCTTAAAACAGTTAACGGGCCCCATCCAACGAACAAAGCTGGATTGCCCACCAGAACAATTATTTATTTTTTTACACGGCTGGGGTGCCGATGGTCAAAATTTATTAGATATCGCTTTGTCGTTATCTCACGATTTTCCAACAGCAGAATTTCACCTGCCAAATGCTCCCTATCCTTGCGAAGCAAATATAAAAGGATATCAATGGTTTAGTTTATCTGATGAATCTCAAGAAGCCCTTTTATCCGGTGTAGAAGACGCTGCAAAAATCGCCGAACACTATATTCGCGAACAAATTCAACACGCTCATTTAGATTATAAAAATGTAATCTTACTTGGATTTTCTCAAGGTGCAATGTTAGCAAAACATTTGGCACTAACGCGACCAAAGTTATGTGGGGTTGTCGTTGCGTACTCAGGCAAACTCATCGGCGTACCCAAGGTGCTTTCTGAAGAAAAAATCCCCATGATCTTAGTTCATGGTGATGATGATCTTGTGATTCCTGTTGAAGCAATGGTAGAATCGTATCATCTATTAAAAGAATTGGGTGTCCCTGCCGATGCCTATCGCATGGCTGAACTGGCTCATGGCATTAACCAGGCTGGTCTGGAACTAGGACATCACTTTATAAAAGAACATATAGGGTTTGGAGAATAAAATGTCATTCAGAAAAAAAATAGCCCTTATCGGTGCCGGCAACATTGGCGGAACATTGGCTTTTTTATGTGGATTAAAAGAACTTGGCGATGTTGTCATTTATGATATCGCAGAAGGAATCCCTCAAGGGAAAGCCCTTGATATTTCTCAATCGCTTGGGGTCGAAGGCTGTAATGCGAATATCAAAGGATCCAATGATTACAAAGATATCGCCAATGCAGATGTTGTCATCATAACAGCAGGCAGCCCCAGAAAACCAGGCATGAGCCGTGATGATCTATTATCTATCAATGCAAAAGTAATGGATGATGTGGGCACCGCTGTAAAACAACACGCACCCAACGCATTTGTAATTGTTGTCACAAATCCATTAGATGCTATGGTCGCTCGATTTCAACAGGCGTCTGGATTACCCCATCACCGAATCGCCGGCATGGCCGGTGTATTAGACTCTGCCAGGTTCAGATTCTTTGTCGCACAAGCCATGAACGTATCCGTTGAAAATGTAACCGCCTTTGTCCTTGGTGGACATGGCGACACAATGGTACCCGTTATCGGCGCATCCACAGTTTCTGGTATTTCATTAACAACAATTGTAAAAATGGGATTACTCTCTCAATCAAAACTGGATGAAATCATTGAACACACTCGTAACGGTGGCGCAGAAATTGTATCCCTACTAAAAACAGGATCTGCTTTTTATGCTCCTGCTACCGCCGCAATTGCCATGGCAGAATCCTATTTGAAAGACCAACGCCAAATTTTCCCCTGTGCCGCATATGTAAACGGGAAATATGGATTGAATGGTTTGTACGTGGGCGTTCCAATTATCATCGGAGCAAAAGGTGTCGAAGACATTATTGAGGTTCCATTAACCTCTGACGAAAAAGCAAATTTTGATAAATCAGTCCACGCCGTCAATGAATTAATGGACGCTATGAAAGCAATGTAGGACGACATGAACATTCACGAACACCAAGCAAAAGACTTATTGCGTCACTATGGAATCAACATTCCAGAAGGCAAAGTCATCTTTAACGCCAACGAAATTGAACCCGCAGTTACATCATTTGATGCTCCAGTCTTGGTTGTGAAAGCACAAATCCATGCTGGCGGCCGAGGCAAAGGCGGCGGCGTAAAAGTTGCAAAAACTCCAGCTGATGCTATTGTTTTCGCACAGTCAATGCTGGGTATGAACTTGGTTACAAAGCAAACCGGTGGTGCGGGAAAACGTGTGCAACGGGTATACATTGAACCTGCTGTAAATATCAAAAAAGAACTCTACCTCAGCTTTGTAATAGATCGGGAAACCTCTCGCATCACTATCATTGCCTCAACAGAAGGCGGCATGGATATTGAAGAGGTTGCCGGAAAACACCCTGACAAAATTATAAAAGTATCCATCAATCCCATTACAGGATTCCAGCCATTTCATGGTCGTCAATTAGCCAAGGGGCTAAACCTACCCATCAATGCAAAAGATGGCATCGGATCTTTATGCCAAAAACTATTTAAATTGTTTGTAGAAAAAGATCTCGCAATGTTGGAAATCAATCCGTTGGTTATCACATCCGATGACGCATTAATTCCATTGGATGCAAAAATCAGCTTTGATGATAATTCATTGTTTCGTCATCCAGATATTCAAGCCCTTCGAGATCTCACCGAAGAAGACCCCAAAGAAATCGAAGCTTCAAAATTTGATTTAAACTATGTGTCATTAGACGGCAACATCGGTTGCATGGTAAACGGTGCTGGTCTTGCGATGGCCACTATGGATATCATCAAACTCCATGGCGGTGAACCTGCCAACTTTTTGGATGTCGGTGGCGGCGCTACTAAAGAAAAAGTTCAGGCCGCTTTTAAAATCATACTATCAGATCCAGCCGTCAAAGGAATCCTTGTGAATATATTTGGGGGAATTATGCGCTGTGATGTTATTGCTCAAGGTATCGTCGATGCTGCACACGAAATGGAAATTCATGTTCCCGTCGTGGTGCGATTACAAGGCACAAACGTAGATCTTGGAAAAGAAATTCTGGCTCGTTCAAATTTAAATCTGCACACTGTTGACTCACTAACGGATGCAGCAACCGCAATCGTCAGCGCAGTAAAAGGATAAGTCATGGCCATACTCATTAACAAAGATACTCGCGTCATCTGCCAAGGATTCACCGGATCTCAAGGCACATTTCACAGCGAACAAGCCATTGCCTATGGCACAAAAATGGTTGGCGGGGTCACTCCTGGAAAGGGGGGCGAAACACATTTAGGTCTTCCCGTTTTTGATACCGTACAGGACGCTAAAAAAGCAACGGATGCAACTGCGTCAGTAATTTACGTACCTGCACCTTATGCAGCCGATGCAATTCTTGAGGCCATCGATGCCTCCATCCAACTTATTATCTGTATCACCGAGGGCATCCCTGTTCAAGACATGTTAAAAGTTCATGCTGCCTTACAAAACTCGACCAGTCGACTTATCGGTCCAAACTGTCCAGGCATCATCACACCCGGCGAATGCAAAATTGGAATCATGCCAGCGTTTATTCACAAACCCGGTCGCATTGGTGTTGTTTCCAGGTCAGGAACATTAACGTACGAAGCCGTCGATCAATTAACAAAACTTGGTCTTGGGCAATCTACTTGCATTGGCATCGGCGGCGATCCCATTCACGGATTAACATTTACAGACGTCATCTCATTATTTTTTGATGACCCAAACACCGATGCTGTGGTAATGATTGGTGAAATAGGTGGATCAGAAGAAGCCTCCGCTGCAGACTTTATTCGCAATCATCCAAATCCAAAACCCGTGATTGGATTCATTGCAGGACGCACCGCACCTCCGGGTCGTCGCATGGGGCACGCCGGCGCGATTATTTCTGGGGGCAATGATACTGCCGAAGGCAAAACAATCTACCTAACAGCTGCGGGGATACACATGGTCAACTCACCTGCTGATATTGGACAGAAAGTAAAAGACGTTTTATAGTTATGAACAAAGAAATTTCAAATAGCTCATTTTTAAACGCTGAAAATGCATTATATATTGCGGACATTTTTAAACGCTATGTCGCAAATTCAACCGATGTATCTCCACAATGGCAATCGTTTTTTCAGCAATTAAATGACAATGAAAAATCTGTCTTATTAGATTTATCTCGCGGGTCAACTTACGTCAAACCCAAGGTATCAGCCTCTGCAAAACCCGCCGTCACGCAAGATATAAAAGAAACCGAACTCTCACTTAAAGCATCTGCCATTGCCGATGCGTATCGACGTTGGGGACACTATGCCGCAACTTTAGACCCCCTAGGATTAACGCCTCCCAAAGGTCATCCAGGACTAAATACAAAGGCACATACATTATCAGATGCAGATTTAGATCAGCCCATCCAAGGATTCAAACTAGGTCGCAGAGACACCTTGCGCGGAATTATTGAACAGCTATCAAAAGTATACTGCGATAAATCTGCCTATGAATACATGCACATTCCAAATCTAGAAGAAACCAACTGGATCAAACGCAGACTTGAAACGGCTCCCTTTGCATTAACCGAAGACGATGAAATCGAAATTTTTGAATGGCTAGTCAAAGCAGAATTGTTTGAACATTTCTTAGCCAAAAAATTCCCCGGCGCAAAACGTTTCGGTATCGAAGGGTGCGATGCACTCATCCCAATATTGCATGATATTTTAACTCGAGCTGCCGCAGATGAATTAGGAAACGCCGTTATTGGAATGGCTCACCGCGGTCGTTTAAACACCTTATACAATATTATGGGTCGTTCCTATGAAGAGGTGTTTGCAAAGTTTATGAATAAATCTCCCCAACATCAAGCAGGTATGGGGGACGTAAAATACCACGCGGGTGGCAGTGTCGATGTGATGCTCCATGATAAACCACTCCATGTATCATTATTATACAACCCGTCACATCTTGAAGCCATCAACCCAGTTGTCATGGGAAACGTTTGGGCAAAACAACAAGATGGCACACCCAACGCTCTTGGAATTTTAGTCCACGGCGATGCTGCATTTGCAGGGCAGGGGGTCAACGCAGAAACACTTTTAATGAGCCAAGTCCCAGGTTACGCTGTCGGTGGTATCATTCATATCATCACCAACAACCAAGTTGGCTTTACGGCAAATCCTTCCGAAACGCGATCAACTGACTATGCATCTGACCTTGCAAAATCAATCAATGCCCCTGTGTTCCATGTGAATGCCGATGACATTGAATCCTGTATTTTTGTATCGTGGCTTGCATATTCTTACCGTCAAGAATTCAAAAAAGATGTGGTCATCGATTTAGTTGGATATCGTCGTTATGGTCATAACGAAGGCGATGAACCCAACTTTACTCAACCCGTGATGTACAGCAAAATCAAATCGCACGCATCCGTACTCACTCAGTATGAACAATTCTTAGTTGAGAAAAAAACACTAACACCGCAACGTGCTCAAGATATTCGGGCACTGTATGAATCTGAATTAGTCGATGCTTATAATCGGTCTGCCGATTGGGCATTTGAAAACTATACATCACATTCAGGACGCTGGGAAAAGATTCATCCAAACAATCATTCTTTAGCACCAACAACAGGTGTTGATGAAATGCTTCTGAAACATATCGGCAATCATCTATCAACGCCCCCTGAAAACTTTGATCTCAATTCAAAGATTGCTCGACAACTTACAGTTCGTAAACAGATGATGGAAAGTGGCTCCAATATTGATTGGGCAACGGGCGAATTATTGGCCTATGGCAGTTTACTCACAGAG
Source organism: Candidatus Paracaedibacteraceae bacterium UBA6184 (assembly GCA_002422845.1). Classification (GTDB taxonomy): domain Bacteria; phylum Pseudomonadota; class Alphaproteobacteria; order UBA6184; family UBA6184; genus Bodonicaedibacter. The sequence continues at coordinate 17,310 of DITM01000057.1, read as the reverse complement.
GGTGTTCCCGTCCGAATTAGCGGTGAAGACTGCGTCAGAGGAACCTTTTCTCACAGACACGTTGGGTTATACGATCAGTCCACAAACAAAGTAACGTTCCCAGTTAATAGTTTTCCAAATGCAACCGCTCAGCTGTGTGTGTACAACAGCGTCTTATCGGAATACGCCGTGATGGGATTCGAATATGGCGCAGCCCTTGCAAATCCAAATCGCTTAATCATATGGGAGGCTCAGTTTGGTGATTTCGTCAATGGCGCTCAAATCATCATCGATCAATTCATCGCATCGGCCGAAACAAAATGGGATCTATATAACGGGTTGGTGTTGTTATTACCCCATGGATTAGAAGGTCAAGGACCCGAACATTCATCAGCCAGACCAGAACGCTTTTTACAATTGTGTGCCGATGATAATATCCAAGTTGCAATTCCAACGACACCCGCGAACATGTTTCATCTATTGCGACGTCAAATTCATAACCCAAATCGCAAGCCATTAATTGTCATGACACCCAAATCTTTGTTACGACATAAATTGGCAGTGTCTCACTTAAATGACATGTCTACAGGCTCAAAATTTCAACCTGTCATCAATGACCAAAAAATTGAAATGAAGGCCTCAAAGATTGTACTGTGCACCGGCAAGATTTATTATGATTTATTGGAAAACAGATCTCCCGATCAAAATCTTTCTCTCATCCGCCTTGAACAACTTTACCCATTCCCTGCACAAGAATTAGGCGAAATAATAACCCAACACCCTGATGCAGAAATCGTATGGTGCCAAGAAGAACCCAAAAACATGGGCGCCTGGACACATGTTTTCTTTGCCTTAAAAGATATAGGAATTGACGCAAACTATATCGGTCGCCCACCCGCAGGATCGCCAGGGACCGGTTATACATCTGTACATCAGGCCGAACAATCCGCTATAATACACGCAGCTTTAACCCTTAAAAGGACTTAAGATGAAAGACATTTTGGTACCCACTCTTGGTGAATCCGTAACAGAAGCAACCGTTGGAAAATGGTATATAAATGCTGGTGAATCCATCGAACAAGACGGACTATTAGTGGAACTGGAAACCGATAAAGTCACGCTTGAAGTCAACGCACCCGTGTCAGGAACCTTAAACCAAATAGCCTTCCCAAAAGGATCTATCGTCAAAATTGGTGATATTTTGGGTCGCATGGAAGAGGGCGCAGTGGCTCCTAAAGCAGCCCCCCAAGAACCTACGAAAACCCAAGAATCAAAAGCTGAGCCCACAGATAAAAACCCACCTTCAGTAAAAAAAATGTTGGCTGAAAATAACCTTGCTGCAGAATCTATTCCATCGTCTGGAAAAGATGGCCGTCTAACAAAAACGGATGTATTGCAGTTTTTGGAAACTCCTTCTAAAACCTCTACAACCCGCTCAGAAACAAATGATCGCGCAGAACGCGTCGCGATGTCCAGACTTCGCCAAAAGATCGCTGAGCGCTTAAAAAATGCTCAAAATACAGCAGCTATTTTAACGACCTTTAACGAAATTGATATGAGCCATGTTATGGATCTTCGCAAGCGCTTACAAGAATCCTTTCAAGCATCTCATGGTGTTAAACTTGGGTTCATGTCGTTTTTTCTAAAAGCCTGCGTTCAAGCCTTAAAAGAAACACCGGCTTTAAATGCTGAAATTGATGGCACAGACATCATCTTTAAACACTACTATGATCTTGGTGTTGCTGTCAGCACAGACCGCGGGTTGGTCGTTCCAGTTGTGCGAAATGTCGATGAACTTACATTTGCAGACATTGAAAAAGCAATCGCTGACGTGGGCACTCGCGCCAAAGACGGAAAGCTTGAAATCAGCGAATTAAATGGGGGAACCTTTAGCATCACGAATGGCGGAACCTTTGGATCCTTGATGTCTACTCCCATCATCAATCCTCCGCAATGTGGTATTCTTGGCATGCATGCTATTCAAAATCGCCCCGTTGCAATTGGCGACAAAGTTGAAATTCGCCCCATGATGTATGTGGCGTTATCGTATGATCATCGACTAGTGGATGGAAAAGAAGCCGTTACATTTCTAGTCCGCATCAAACAAATGTTAGAAGATCCAGAGCGACTTCTTTTAAACGTGTAGTTATTATTCTGCAACGCTTTCAATGTCAGAATCTTTAAGGATTGCTCTCTTTTGTTGTGCGCTAACTTTACTTTTAGCCAATATCGGGAACAATCTCTCCAAATTTTTTGCATATTCGTTTAAGCAATTCAGCGATCAAGATTGTTGATAGCAAGTAACAAAGTCTGCCCACCTTTAATGCATAAGCTCAAGTCTACAAAGCTTGCTCAGCATGTTCAACTGTGCTGTTCACTTCTCCAGCGACTCCCTAATATCCGCCGTACTACCGACTGCTTGGGTGACTAACAATCTAAACCCAAACGACATAGTCATCATGATTGATTTGATTTTTTGCTCTTTAATATAAAAAAGACTGACAGTCTGCAAACAAAAAGATTCCGCTAAACTTAACAAAAGTATGTTATGACTTCCTGAGCTCAGGTATATTTTCAAAAAAGACTAAAGCATCCGGATTAATAATCGCATCTTTATTTTTGATTTCTTCACCATGAATGATGCTTCTCACCGCCAATTCTACAATCTTTCCACTTCGCGTCTTGGGAATATCCGGAACGCTAACAATCACGTCTGGCACATGTCTACGGGTAGTATTTTCTAAAATAACCTCTTTGATTCTTTGTTTTAATTCATCCGTTAACGCTTGGTTTTCTCTTAGCTTTACAAACAAGACTATACGCTCATCGTGCTCCCATTGCTGACCGATCGCAAAACACTCCAAGACCTCATCCACCTTTTCAACTTGGCGGTAAATTTCCGCAGTACCAATTCTAACACCGCCAGGATTTAAAACGGCATCCGACCGACCATGGAATATCATCCCATTTTCTGCCGTTAATTCAACATAGTCCCCATGACACCAAATGTTATCAAATCGCTCAAAATAGCTGGATTTATACCGTTTGTTTTCAGGATCATCCCAAAAGAATAATGGCATTGCTGGAAACGCACTTTTACAGACAAGCTCACCCTTGGTTTCTTTTACAGAACAACCAGTCTCATCAAACACATCCACATCAAGCCCAAGCCCTCTGGCTTGCAACTGACCTTGATAGACAGACCCAACAGGATTACCCAAAGCAAAACATGAAATGATATCCGTCCCACCCGATAAAGAAACCAACTGAACATCCGACTTAAAACTTTTGTAAATGTAATCAAAACCTTCGTGAGACAATGGTGATCCCGTCGAAGCAATCGCTCGCAATGTTGTTAATTTATGAGTGTCTTTAGGTGATAATTTTAATTTCGCAATGGCATCGATATATTTTGCGGAAACTCCAAACATCGTAATCCCGATATCATCAATCATATCGATTAATATACGCCCCTTGCGGGCAAATGGTGACCCATCAAATAATACTAACGTTGCACCACTTGCAAGACCGCTCACAAGCCAATTCCACATCATCCATCCACAGGTCGTAAAATAAAACATACGATCATTAGGACGAATATCCATATGCAGTTGATGCTCTTTCAAATGTTGCAATAACGTGCCGCCAGCACCATGAACGATACACTTTGGCTTTCCGGTCGTTCCCGATGAAAACATAATAAACAAAGGCTTATTAAACGGAAACTTTTCAAACTCAAAATCCGTCGCACTTTGCCCAGATATAAAATCTTCCCATGTAACCAAACCATCGGGTAGCAATCCATCTCCTGAACGATCAATGTAATTATAGATAATCGTCTTTTTTAACGAAGGTAGATTATTTGCAATCTCAGCAACCTTATCTAAAACATTAATTTCTTTGCCATTATAAAAATAACCATCAGCAGCAAATAAAAACTTTGGCTCTATTTGACCAAAACGATCAAGGGCACCATCTACCCCAAAATCAGGAGAACCCGATGACCACACGCCACCTAAAGCAGCGGTCGCCAACATCGCTATTAAAGCATCTGGGGTGTTTGGAACAAAACCAGCTACACGATCACCCGGCTTTAACCCGCTCTCTTTTAATGCCTTTGCAAGCATTACTACGTTTGCATATAACTCTTTATGACTAATAGTTTTGGTGACCCGATCCTCTCCATAAAAAATGATTGCTGGATTATCGTCGGTTCTGCGTAATAAGTTTTCTGCAAAGTTTAGTTTTACTTCAGGAAAAAAATGCTGCTCCCACATATGTTTACTATCGACCTTGAATGCCCCCTGAATAGGGGTTGAAATCAAGCCAGTAAATACTGCTACAGATGTCCAAAAATCTTCAGGACTGTTTACAGACCATTCCCACAATTCAGAAAAAGAATTTATATTTAATGCAAACTTCTCATTAACAGCCTTGATGAAGTCCGAAACTTTTGTAGAATGAATATAGCTCTCTGAGGGAACCCAAAGTGGCTTAGCGCTCATTATATTTTTCCTTAACACCCGATAATTATTTAGCTATTTTATTTATGAAAGATTAACAGCTTCTTTAGAAGCCTCTAATTTCTCGTTTTTTTGGATTGAAACAACCTTTTTAGTATATCCAAGCGTTTTCCAAAAAAAGAACGCTCCCATTATAGACGATGCGATTAATATTAAAAACGTCGCCGACCATCCATAATGCTGTGTAACATATCCCAACAAAACACCCGATACTATTGAACTTCCAAAGTATGAAAAGAATCCCACAAATCCATTCGCCGCAACAGCAGCTTTCTTACTAGACAAGTCAACAGAGGCAGCCCCCGCCATCACTTGTGGTCCAAACAAAACAAACCCCAACGCTGCTAACAAAACCGTATCTAATCCTGCCACATTCACTGGTGCCAACCAAAGCGCGGCTAGCAGAACAACCAGTCCACCTAAATAGATAACGCCCACTTGTCCTCGTCGCCCCTTAAACACTTTATCCGAAAGCCAACCGGCGACCAGCCCTCCAAATGCTCCAGCAAACTCAAAAGCACCCATATTAAATCCGACAGATTTAATACCAAATCCTTTTGCTTCTTTTAAATATGTTGGCGCCCAGGAACAAAAGCCGGTTTTTACTATATAAATAAAAAACGTCGCCAACGAAACATACCACAAGAATTTATTTCTTAAAATCTCATTTAAAATATCCCAGCCAACTTGTCGAAAACTGGAATTAGAATCACTGCCTGGTTCGACAGAAAGACCATGACGCTCTTCCATTGAACACAACCCCAACTTTTTAGGCACTTCTAAGGGTAACGCTAAAATCACCAATCCAGCGATAATACCGGCAACTCCAGGAATTAAGAAGGATGCTCTCCATCCATATGCTTCAATTAGAAATGTAAAAAAGGCAAACACCAAAAACGACCCCGCTTGGTTAGCCATACTGACTAATCCCCATCGTGTTCCAAGCTGAGTAGGACTATACCACTCACTCATAAGACGAACACATTGCGGCCAAGCGATTGACTGAAAAAAAGCATTAAAGGACCAAACAATACTGAACCCCAGTAAAGTTGATGTTTTTGAAAAAGCAATGTTCATCAAAGAAGATCCAATCAGCCCCAAAGACAGAAAAACTTTTGGACGCAAAAAATGACCGAAAAAGCCATTCACAAACTTGCCGACTCCAAATACGAACAAAGAAGACGTCATAATAACGCCGATTTCTGTTTTTGAAAAGCCTAAGGATCCTTCAATAAATGGCATGGCTAGTGAGAAATTCTGCCTCACTAGAAAATACATCGTATAACTGATTATCATTAATACAAGAACACTATGCCCCCACATATCATAGGTGCGATTGTTTGTTTTTAAGAATAATCTAACGTTGTTGTCCATAATCTTGCCATTCTGTAAGCGATGATAATTTAACATTTTTATCACAACATTGCGATAATTTTATTATAGAGACAAAACTTACAGATTCAAGGCAATTAAAATTAATAAGCAACACCCAGTTTCACCCATGCCTCAATATCAGTATCACCGTTTTTATACGATGGAATATTGCGCTCACCTTGAAAGGTTTTCGCATTATGATACGTAACACCAGCTTGTACATTCCACATTTTATCAAAAATGGCTCCACCATAAATAGACCCACCAACGGCCTCAGAATTAAAGACTATCTCAGCATGAACAAAACTGTCATGAAACGATGGAAACTTTTTACGCACTCCGACACTCGCTTCCAACGCAGATTCTTTTAATCCAAATTCAACACTCACTGGGAAAAACAACGTTTCATCAAAACGATATCCAGAACTTACATTGTACGTGGGGCCTTTTGTTGTAAAATACAACGCAACGTTTGGTAGTTTTATATTAAACACTTCCGGTGCATACACACGATTTTCACCGTCGACAATTGTCTTATATATTTGATAAATATTTGCATAAGTTTGCGCGCTTAATACATACGAACGATACGAATATTGCATAATTTCTTTGTGCGTTAATTCAATGCCCATTTTTTTATATGCATTACAAATTTTGGTTGTATCTTGATTATCAGAATATCCTTTGTCTTGACTTAAAAAGGATTGAAATCCTGCCCAAGTTTTATCCCAAAAATATGTGCCAACCGTTGTAAAGTGATCTCCGCCACTATACCAAAGATGATTTTCAACCCTACGCGATTGATCTTGTTGATTATTTAAACCACCCGCCATAATAAGCACGTCAGCTTTTGGTGTAAAAATACCCTTAACTTCTTCTCCAACATCGACAGTATCGTTATCTTTTTTTGAATCATATTTTTTCTTATGAATCTCTTTTTTAAATTTTCCTGAAAAAGATTTAAGTTTATCGGGATCATAATGGACGCTTTCGTTCTGAGGCACAAACAATAATTTTCTATCTAGTCTTGGCAACATGTAAGCATCCAGACATGCCAATGGATTGATCGCTGATATAATACCCATTCCACCAACTGTTGGGAAATAGCTATCCGAAAGGGTGTCCTCCCATCCAATATTATCAGCGCCCTTTTGATATACATTCCAAACCCCTTTACCAATATTAAAAAAACTTGTGTCAATCCCGATTGATCTGAATCGTGTTGAATGTCCCAGCTCATGATACGTCACCATTTGCGCCATTGTTGGCCCCCACGTCAATACACTAAAAAGTGAATACAATATTGATCTGCCAAAAATTCCCTCGGGCTGCCACACATCGTTCTGCCAATCATACAAAACACCCCAAGCCTGACGCAATTCTAAATCAAACTCTCCAATAGCACGGTTAGAATTCAAAGAGGTCAGATACCCCGAATCCAGACTAATGGTTCTTTTTAATGGTTCTATGTGCAGAGGTGTGTTTGGTTTTTGATCAGGAGAAAAAACAGGTACTCCCGGTTGTTTTGCATTAGCAAAAACACTCGTTAATAAAACACCCGTAAATAATATTCCTTTAACAAGACTACTCATGATTTTCCCCAATAAAAAAGCCAACATAACCAAAAAAATCCGACTTGTCAATACAGTCAACTTTATTTTCATTGAGAAAATTTCATATTTTGATTAAAAATAAAAGACAGAATTTTATTGGGATAAATTATGGCTGGTCATTCGCAGTTTAAAAACATTATGCACCGCAAAGGTGCTCAGGATAAAAAAAGAGCAAAGATTTTCACGAAAATACTCCGCGAAATACACGTTGCGGTTAAATCTAGCGGATCTGACCCCACCAGCAACCCGAAATTACGCGTTGCTTTAATCAGCGCACGCGAAGCCAACATGCCAAAAGACAACGTTGAACGCGCCATCGCAAAAGCAAGCGGTGAAGATTCTGGCACAGATTACATTGAAACCCGCTATGAAGGTTATGGCCCAGGTGGTGTGGCTGTTATCGTGGAATGCTTAACAGACAATCGCAACCGAACCGCCCCTGAAATACGCTTCATTTTCTCAAGGGCAGATGGCAATATGGGTGAATCCGGCAGCGTCAGCTTCATGTTTGATCGATTCGGCTACTTACGTTATCCCGCGACAAAACTATCGGCTGATGAAATGTTTGAAGCAGCCCTAGAAGCGGGTGCTGAAAATGTTGAATCCTCCGAAGAGGCTCATGAAATTTATTGTTCTGTTGAGGATTTTGCAACCGTCCGCGACAGCCTAACAAGCAAACTTGGCGATCCAGAAAGCGGCAAACTGATTTGGAAACCCAAATCCCCCCATGCAATTACAGATCTAGAATCTGCACAAAAATTCATCAAGTTCATGGATGCTTTAGAAGATAATGACGATGTGCAAAATGTCTGGGACAATGCAGATATTCCAAGCGATATCGCAGAAAAGTTGAACTAGATTGATCCGCAGAATTTTAGGGTTAGACCCCGGCTTACGTCACACAGGCTGGGGCATTGTAGACATTAAAGGCAGCCAATTAATTCACGTTGCTCATGGTGTCATATCTTCGTCTTCGAAGGGAGAACTTGCGCATCGCTTAGTAGAATTGTATAAAGGCCTTGAAACCATTATCCACCAATACAAACCTATGGAAGCAGCCGTAGAAGAAACCTTCGTCAACAACAACCCGGTGTCTACGCTAAAACTCGGTATGGCTCGAGGGGTAATACTAATGACGCCCGCCCTGTTTAATTTAACTGTCGCAGAATATCCTGCCAACAAAGTTAAGAAATCGGTTGTTGGCGTTGGACACGCCACAAAAGAACAAGTCTCACACATGGTACAAGTCTTACTCCCAAAGGCAGCCCCGGTAAAACTTGATGCTGCTGACGCACTCGCCATAGCCATATGCCATGGTCATCATTCAGTCTATACAAAGGAAATACAATGATCGGAAAACTAACGGGTACAATCGAACATATTTTAGAAGACTCCATCATTTTAAACGTGAATGGTGTCGGATATTTAACAACGGTTCCCGCGTATATATTACACCAATCCAAAGTTGGTGATGCAGTCAGTCTATTCATTGAAACTCTGATTCGCCCCGAAATGATCACCCTATATGGATTCAAAGAATTTAACGAAAAAACACTATTCCAAAAACTAATGTCTGTTCAAGGCATCGGTGGAAAATCCGCAGCAGCCATTCTTTCTATCATGACCCCAGATCAAATATTGGAATCCATTATCTCTAACGATGCAGCCGCATTTAAACGAGCAGATGGCATTGGTCCAAAAGTCGCCACAAGAATTTTGGTTGAACTCAAAGACTATGCCGCAAAACAAGACTTTGTGATCAGCTCTTCGTCTACCTTATCAAGCTCTTCAGTGAATGTTGACGATGCCCTATCAACGCTAGTACAACTAGGCTACAAACGCCACGAAGCCCACCAAGCCGTTCAAAAAGTCGTTGGAACAATGCCGGATGCAACGACAGAAATACTTGTTCCAGCAGCTCTAAAACTATTAGCGAGAAACATTGTATAAAACTCTCCCTCCTTAATTCTTCATAATCTCAAATCTACACACTCGCAGAGTGGTATCCTTTTGCTACTCATCGACTTCTGCACGCCCCGTCACCCAGATATTTAATTGGCCGGCCTTTACTATATTTTAAGCTTTCTACCTTAAGATTGTGATTAGAGGTGATATGTATGTTTCCTATAATTGGTTTTATCATAATTTTTGCTAGTGCTGTCGGCGGGTTTGTCTTGGCCGGTGGAAATCCATTGGTTTTAATGCAGCCTGTAGAATTTATTGTGATTATAGGAACAGGTATTGGATCCCTATTCATAGGGGTTCCCTCACGAGCTCTTCTTCACTTAATAAAAGATATTCCTCGGGTTTTCAAAGGATCAAAATACAAAAAGAAAGATTATTTAGAGATGCTGGTCTTTTTGGCGGCTCTCCTTAAGGTTGTGAAAACAAAAGGGTTTCTAGCTGTCGAGAACGATATTGAAAAACCAAAAGAAAGTGAGATTTTTCTTAAATTTGAAAAGTTTATATTTGATGAAGAATTATTAAGTTTTACACAACAATATTTACGAGCAATCGCAATGGGGGTAGACAACCCCTATCATCTAGATGAAATTATTGGCGCTGAAATTGAACAGCAATCAAACGCCTATCTGAAAGAAAGCGCAAAGGTCTTGCAAACTCTCGCGGATGGATTGCCTGCCTTAGGTATTGTGGCCGCCGTATTGGGGGTCATTCTGGCAATGGGCGCAATAGCCGAGCCCCCTGAAATTTTAGGCCACCTAATCGGGGCTGCACTTGTTGGTACATTTCTAGGTGTATTTGTATCCTATGGCATAGTGGGCCCCATGGGGAGTCATCTTACTGCTATCAGCGAACAAGACATGAACATGTACAAATGTATCCATCAAGTTTTATCAAACTTCCTTCATGGTTATGCACCAGCAATTGCTGTTGAGCTTGGCAGAAAAACACTTCCCTTAGGCGACAAGCCAACCTTTGAAGAACTTGAGGGCGCTATTTTTAATAATGGCAAACAACCCTCAAAAAATGAGTCCTAGGCCAAAGAATGAACAAAACAAAACCCATTATTATCCGCGGAAAACAAAAAGACTCGCACGAAGATCATAAAAGTCACGGGGTATGGAAAATTGCATATGCTGATTTCATGACAGCTCTTATGGCATTTTTCTTAATGATGTGGATTACAAGCTCTATGTCTGAAAACATCAGAAAAGGCGTTGCCACCTATTTTGCACCCGTTGGGGCTTCTGCAAATGTTGCAGGCACTTCCTCCATTCTGGATGGAGGGCAAAGTCTCGAAGATGTAGGAGCCTTAGATAAAATGAAATTAGAACAATCTATTTTTTCTCCTACAACTAATTATAATGCCTCTCCAAAAAACAAAGCGACCGACGAACCAACTTCAACAGAAAGTTACGATAACAAAGGTTCTAAATCTGAAGCTGAATCAGCCGAAAAAGAACAACATGTTTTTGAAGAGGCTCAAAATGCTCTCAAAGAATCTATATTGAAAGACCCCGCCCTACAACAAATGTCAGAAAACATCCTGATTAGCATTACGTCGGAAGGTTTAAAAATAGAACTTATTGACAAAAACAACACCAATATGTTTGCCGTTGGCAGTAAACAAATGTTACCTAACATGCAGCTAGCCCTCCGCCAAATAGCAACAATCATTACAGTTCTACCCAATAAAATTAACGTTACCGGACACACCGATGCGCGCGCCTATGGCGCGAATGCAGCCTATAATAACTGGGATCTTTCCACAGACAGAGCCCTAGAATCAAGACGGTTTCTAGTTACTTCAGGATTTCCAGAATCGAAAATAGCCTCAGTTGTTGGAAAAGCAAGCAACGACTTGTTGGATTCAAAAGATCCTTTTGCCTCGTCTAATCGCAGAATAAGCATTCTGGTTCTACGCAACGGATCCATAGAAGAAGGAAAAAAACAATGAAGAATCGCACTGCTTTATTTCTCTTGGGTGTAGTCTTTTGGACAGTATCGACAACCTTTGGTATCGTCCCAAAACCCGGGATTGCACTTGAAAAATATACAACGCCCGCTGAAAAAATGAACAACATTGGGCGATTAATTGTCCATGGAAAAAAGACCAGCAGCTGCTCATCTACCTTGATCGGCATTGATGGAGATATTGGCATTGTATTAACAGCTGGTCACTGCGCAGATCTTACTTCCCAAGAAGCCGTTACAAAATGCAGATATCAAACCATATCTTTTGCGCCAAAAAATACCGATACCGACCCACAGCAAATGCCCATTATTGGCAGATTTGCTTTAGGAAAATATATTGAAAAATCCGAAGATCTTGCTTATGATTTAGGACTAGTGTTTGTTGACCTCACAGACTTAGCCACAAACCCTACGCCTCAATGCGTACAACTAGACCCGACTGCAATATCACAAAAATCATTGGTACAAGTCGTCGGCTATGGCAAGACCAGCCTGCTGGACGACATTGCAGCCCCTCAGCGTCGAATAATGTCAACCCAAGCCTTTCGCAAAAAAGAACAAAATCGCGATCTTATTTTATTAGATGAAACAGAAATAGAAAATGAATCATTGCCAATCCCAGTGGGCGATCACCCTGCCGAAGGCGACAGCGGGGGGCCTATTATTGATGCCAAAACTGGGGCTATTATTGGTGTCGTCAGCCATAAAAGTGGAAACGAATTTTATTCTGAACCCTTATATTCACATGCCGACTGGTTGCTCTCTCAAATAAAAAATGCAGGCCGGTATTTTGTATTTAAACAAAAAAAATCGGGAACACTTTCCGATAAAACGATCTGGAACGACAATCGAAAACCACAACAATTTAAAAATGCTTATGGGGCAATTAATCCCATCATCGAAATTGATAGCCGCTTCACATTAACCCTTGATGACCCCTCCAGCTTATATGCCATTAATCTAGTGGGTCAGGGCGGCACGATAGATGTACAAGCAGAACAATCCATGGAAGTCCTCCGGGCGTATGCGCCGACTGTTATTACATCACCTACATCAAAAACACTCACCGTAGATGATGTCAGCATAGGAACCTCCGATCTATCCATTCAAACTCAGCTTCGCGTTTTACACACGCTAGAAATTCAAAAAGGTATTGTAATGGATGTTCAACAGGAAGACCCTTCCAAAGGTCTCACATTGGTTGAGCGGGGCAACGTAAAAATTGAAGGCACGTTAAAAACGCATCACGTTAATTTTGCACCATCAAACTTAAAAGAAAATTTTGGATGTTTGTCTGTCTGCGGAGAGTTAACTTCTGAAACGCCTCTGATCCATTTTGCTCAAACTGTACAAGGCGTCGCCTCAGCTCCCGGCAAGATCACGGGTGATTATACTTTAGGCGAAAAAGGAATTTTAGCATTTAATATAGACACAACGTCTCCATCATCAACCCCCATTTTAAGTATTGATGGAATCGCTCACTTTACAGGTGGAACGGTAAGTATAAAGGCATCTAAGACTTTACCTATTGGATTTGAGCAAACAGTTCTAACTGCTAAAGAACTAACAATTGCTCCATCTTGGCGGGGTATGTATTTTGCAAACACAGTTGATCAAACGTCTGAAATCACATTTACCCACAAAGACAATCGTTTAACGATTAAGGTCGTTCCCTCAACTGGGCAATCCTCAACATCATCCGCGATGGACGACTTGCTTAAGTAAGGTTTTGAAGAAAGGTTTTGGCTCTATCAGATTCCGGGGATGCAAAAAAGCCTTTAGGATCTCTGTCTTCTAAAATGATTCCATGATCCATAAAAATAATTCGATCCGCCACTTCTTTCGCAAATGACATTTCGTGGGTAACGATCAATTTTGTAATGTGATCGCCTTTGACGTTTCTAATTACATCCAACACTTCTTTAACCATTTCCGGATCCAATGCCGACGTTGGCTCATCAAACAAAATCACATAAGGATCCATAGCTAAACATCGTGCAATTGCCACACGTTGCTTTTGCCCTCCCGATATTTCAGCAGGGTATGCATTTGCTTTTTCTTTTAAGCCCACCTTATCCAAAATATCCAGTGCACGCTCTTCAGCCTGACGTTGAGTCTTTTTATCAACAACTTTTGGCGCATATGTAATGTTTTGCAAAACGGTCATATGGGGGAACAAGTTAAACCCCTGAAACACCATTCCAACATTACTACGGATTCGATCAAGGTTAACTTTTGGATCAGTGACATCTTCCCCATTAATAAAAACATTCCCCGCATCTGGTTTTTCCAGCATATTGATGCATCTTAATAATGTCGACTTTCCAGAACCAGACGGACCAACAATAGCTACCGTTTGCCCCTTAGGAACCGAAAGCGTTAGGTTATCTAGAATCACCCGACGATCAAATTGCTTCGATAGGTTTTTGACCTCGATCATGCTCTGCTCCTAAATTTTCGTTCCAAACTGCGCCCACAGTAAGAAAACACCAATACCACCACGTAATAGCATAAACCAGCGACAATAAATGGTTCAAAGTATGTAAATTTATGTGCAGCCACCAGTTGAGACCGTCTCATCAAATCGGCCTCACCAATAACGCTGACAATGGCAGACTCTTTAAATAAGTTGATGAATTCGTTTACAAGCGACGGTAAAATATTTCGAATAGCCTGGGGTAAGATAATATCCTTCATCCGGCGCCAATACGGAATACCTAATGACATCGCGGCTTCGTACTGCCCAGATGGAACCGACCGTATCCCAGCCCTGAAAATTTCTGCAACATATGCACCCGAATTCAGAGAGAAAACCATTACTCCGGCCGCAAACGTAGACAGCCGCCATCCAAACATTATGGTTGTTCCAAAATAGATCAAACATAACTGTACGATAAGGGGCACCCCTCTAAAAACCGAAACGTATGCAGCTGAAATAAATTCTAATATTCTAGATTGAGAAAACCTCAGAAACGTTAAAAGGGTTCCCATGAACACCCCGCCAACAACTGAAATTGCAGTAAATTTTAAGCTAACCCAAAGTCCGCCTAAAATAAATTCAATTTCGTCTCTGCCCAAGTTGCCAAATTTCATTATTTAGATTGCTCACTTTCAATTGAAAGCCATTTTTGCTCTAACTGTTTAATGAATCCCTCATCAATCAATTGCTTTAGCACAGCATTAATTTTTTCTTTTAACGCCGACCCTTTGGGTAACGCAATAGCATACGCCTTAACAGATGGGTGTGTAAACTCTGCAACTACAAACTTTCCAACATTGGCTGCCTCAAATTTAGTGGCAGGAATATAATCCATCACCACCGCCTGAATATTATCAGAAAGCAACTCTTGAACTAAATCTAACAATCGATTGCGTGCAATAACTTCAAACTTTTCATGACTTTGTGTTGAAATTTCTTCCAACAACATTTGATGAAATGTTCCCAACTGGGCTCCCAACTTATGCCCCTCAAGCTGGGACAATAATTTTATTGGATGTTGAGCTAACGAAAGCAACGCAATTTTGGGTTGGTAATAATCATTGGTAAAATCTATCGTTTGTTCTCTTGCTGGGGTGCGCGTAATTCCCGCAAT
Organism: Candidatus Paracaedibacteraceae bacterium UBA6184; assembly: GCA_002422845.1. Taxonomy (GTDB): domain Bacteria; phylum Pseudomonadota; class Alphaproteobacteria; order UBA6184; family UBA6184; genus Bodonicaedibacter. Next base: position 2,292 of record DITM01000057.1, on the reverse strand, counting down.
CGCCATATCTGCTTGACCTGATTGTAATGAGGGTAAAATCCCTCCAAAATCCACGTCGACAACAACCGCTTCCATATCAAGACGCTTTGCGATCTCTTTAGCTAAATCAATATCAAAACCTTCTATTGAGTGTGTCTTGGAATTAAAGAACTCAAAAGGAGCCTGATCCGCACTTGTAACAATTCTCAACACAGCTTCTTCTTGCTTATTTTTTTTGCATCCTGTAATAATAATGAGTACGGTCAAACATGTGATCAGATGCTTTAGCATGATGATATCCTTTAATTCCATAATAAAAATAATACTCATCCTAGGGGATACGGACGAAAAACTCAAGTTTATATTGTAAAAGAACTTGAAACTTACTGTGGTTGTCCTTACATAACACGCATAAGAAACATATGCCCAGGAATTAACGAAATGATGAAGAACTCTAAATCAAATTTTTTACGTCGCCGCCAACGCGTTAACAAGCATTCTCGCGAAGCATGTGCTGCAGGTGTCTTGCCTCTCAGCACAAACCCCGAAGGACAACGAGTCGTTTTATTAGGATACGGATCATGTTCACAAGGCGGGGTTTATCGCAACTTTTGGTCAGACTTCGGTGGAAAATTAGACCCCGAAGAAACCGCAAAAGAAGCTGCCTTGCGTGAATTTCATGAAGAGACCGCCTATTTCTTTAAAAAAGAAATCACGCAGTTAGATCAGTTATTAAAATTGCACGGCAATGAAAAGTACGTATCATTTGCTGCGGAAGTTTCATATGCTCCGATTGATCTCATTAAAAAAAATGCCGCTAAGGTTCGTTTTGAAGGCACTTTATATGAACGCAATCATGTAGAAATGGAAGACTATCGCTGGGTATCTTTGGATGTATTGTTGTCGCATACGTCAACTTTACATCAAGAGGGATTGTACCCACCCTTTATTGAATATCATCTATCACAAAAATCTGTACAAGATTCGTTAAGAATGCTACTTACAAAAAGGATTACAGACCTTAAAATCGAAACGTTTGAATCAAAACTTTTCGGAAAAGGACTCTTATCGTCATACTAAGAAATTTGCATTCATGAACAATGATATAAACATCGCAGTTACAAAGTTATTAAGTGGAGAACCCGTAGCATTTCCAACAGAAACTGTCTATGGGTTGGGGGCGGATTGTACAAACGATCAAGCCGTAGAAAAAATATTTTCTTTAAAGGGTCGCCCCTCCTTTAACCCCCTAATCATTCATGTTGCAAACCTGGATAACGCCCTGAAATATGGAGAGTTCAATCAGTCAGCCCTTCGATTAGCTCAAGCATTTTGGCCAGGCCCCTTAACTTTAGTTGTCCCTTTACGACCCGGAACTCAGGTCTCACAACGTGTAACAGCGGGCTTAGAAACCATAGCAATTCGGGTGCCGAACCATCCCATTGCGCTTGAACTTCTTCACCTCTATCCAAACCCCATTGCTGCACCCAGCGCCAACAAGTCTGGATATGTAAGCCCCACAAAATATGAACATGTACGCAATGAATTTCATCCAGACGTGTTTATCATACCCGGCGATCAATCCTGCATAGGATTAGAATCTACGATTGTTGATTGCTCCGAAGAAGACATTGCAATCTTAAGACCTGGATTTATTACAAAAACTGACATTGAAAATTTTCTAGATATATCTGTATCAGAAAAATCTTCCGTCGAAGCTATCAAAGCTCCCGGTCAACTTAAACATCATTACTCTCCATCTTTACCTGTCAGATTAAATGCAACCAGCATTTTTCCAAACGAAGCTCTTTTAACTTTTGGACAAGGCAACCTAACCGCTGATGTTATGTTGAATCTTAGCCCCTCTGGAAATCTGGATGAAGCCGCAGCAAACCTGTTTGACTTTCTGCGAACTCTTGATAAAGCAAATTCGAATATCACTCAAATTGCAGTTACCCACATCCCAAACACAGGCGTCGGTCTTGCAATTAACGAACGACTGCAACGAGCAGCCACTCCCAAATCCGACTAGAACCTCACGACTACATTAGTTTCAAAAATCTTTATTCTATTCAGATTTTGTTAACCATCATCTGATACGTTGAAAGTGGTAGGACTTTAGTAAACTCAGATACCACTTTACGGTGGTTGCATCTGATACGTAAGACCGATTCTGGATGTTTAGTAGCACAGCGCTGTGCGAAACATGTCCTAGTTTGAACAAAGATGGTATCTTTGCGATGACGTGTAACTTTTCAAAAACGATTGTTTTGAAAGATACCGATTGTATTACGTTGTGGTGGCGGGGGGAGG
>DITM01000087.1 GCA_002422845.1 Candidatus Paracaedibacteraceae bacterium UBA6184 | reverse complement strand
TGATATGGGTCCGGATGTTTGGAACAAAACTAAGGAAAAATAAGAGCTATTCATCCAGTCATTATTATTAAGTATTCACTTCAATCGCTGGTATTTTAACATCATCTCTAGCATTTCACTACCCAGGTTTTTCTTCCAATTTACTCCCACACTACCTGAATGGCTTATCCACAAGTCCACAGGTCAGGAGAGCTTCGGTTGACTCGGATAGGCCTGTGGACCCTGTGGGTAAGCCATGACGCACTGATGGCATGACTTAATTCGGTTTTTTATCGCCATAAAATACATCAGCAGGCGTTAAATATCCAAAAGATTGATGAAGTCTTCCATGATTATAGTAATCAAAATACTCTGTAAGCGCCTGTTCCACCTCTTCTATGGTGTCAAAATCATACCGATAGATCTTTTCTTGTTTCACGCTACGCCACAAACGCTCAATAAAAATATTATCCAAATAGCGGCCTCGGCCATCCATGCTGATAGATATTCCATGAGCTGTTAATGTGCTGATCCAATCTTTACTGGTAAATTGTGATCCTTGATCGGTATTAAAAATCTCGCAACGCCCCAGTAGCAGCGCATTTCTAAGGGCCTCAACACAAAATTCAGCTTCCATATTGGGTGACACAGCCCAGTGAATGACGTAACGGCTATACCAATCCATAATGGCAATCAAATAAACATGACGTCCCTTCATGCGGATATAGGTTAGATCTGCCGCCCAAACTTGATTCGGCCTTGTAATATCCATTTCTCTTAACAAGTAAGGAAACACCTCATGTTCTTTATTGGGAACGCTTGTATTTGGCTTTGGGTATATCGTTGCTAACCCCATCTTTTCCATCAGCTTTTTTACTCGACGCTTTCCTACAGGATAGCCAACCTCCATCGATAGCCATTTTGCGCGTTTAATTTTACCTTCGCATGGATATTGTAAGTAATGTTCATCGAGCAATGCCATCAGCCGCTCGTCTTCTTCAGAAAATGGCGGAGCTCTGTAATAATAGCTCGAAACCGACAACCCTAACAGCATACATTGTTCACGTATACTGATGTTAGCTGTCGTTTCAATCATAGCGCGTTTTTCTTCCAGGCTAACATTCATGTTTTTTTTTTAGCCACGACAGTTGTGCTTGAAGGCGGCCGATTTCTTGATATAAATCGTCAACAAGCTGTTCCTGGGCCTTTTTATCCTTTTCATGAGCACCTGAAAAAACATCATCAATCGCTTTCAAAGCGGTTTGCTTCCATGCTTTAATCTGTGTTGCATGCACACCGTATTCGCTGGTGATTTGAGCCTGAGTTAGCTTGCCTTCAACCGCGGCAATAGCAATTTTTGATTTCTTTGATGCTGTGAAATAGCTACGTGTCTTGGTCATTCTATTCTCCTCTTTATATTAAGAAGAATAGCTCTTAAAAAGACCTTTTCTTCGTCCAAAAATCCGCGCCTATATCACTTGATTTGTATACGCAGGCCATGCTGGCAGGATATGAAAAGGCTTATGCGAGCATAGCCGTTCTATTGTTGACAGGAGAGGCGGGATATACCAATAAGCCATTGGCTAAACATTTCTTGGAGCTGGGTGTTGCTGCAAATCATCCGCGCGCGGTATTAAATTTAGCGAAGATGTATGAATCGACTGATATTGTTAAGTCACGTAAACTTTACGAGCAATATTTAGTCCTTGATAAGTCAGCCATGCCGGCAGATGAAATGCATAAAATCCTAGGAAAAGTGAAGGATTTGTCCAGGATAGAAATAGTTCGGGCTGAAGAACACAGGCGTCATTTAGAGGATATTGCACATTTAGTTCGTCCCATGCAACAAGAAGCATTTAATGATGTTGTCAGACGAGGTGAAGAACGGCAGGCAGAGAAAGCCAAAATGCCGAAACGCTCAACCCCCACTGTTGATGCTGCGTTACCGCTAGAAAGACCCATAGAGACCCCTGGAAAATTACTGCATCAGGAAGCGCTAGATTACGCACAAAGGGGAGAGCACTCCAAAGCGTTGGATTTATTTTTACGGGCTTCTTTTGCTGGCAACAAAGATGCTTACGCATCCATAGGTTCTTACTTAATGAATGGGACCGATTCGACAAATCCTGAGCCCATTAACAGCGCATTAGCTAAAAAATACCTTGAGTGGGGTGCTGAGGCGGGGCGTCCTCGTGCCATGGTTCTTTTGGCCGAAGTGCATTATGCCGAGGGTGTTGCACAAAACAGCACGTTAAAAATAAATGCTGCTGTAGAGCTTCTGAAGGCTTGTCAGAAAAATGACCCGGATAATGAAAAAATAAATAATCTACTCCGACATTGTGAAGAAAGTCATGAAAAAATAATGGTTGAGCGTGCCGCGTTTAATGAAAAAATGGGGTTAAATGCAAGACGATTTGATCGTGATATCCCCCATCCTGGCGCACCTGGTGCAGTCATGTCCCCTATGAAAGACACCGCCATAAAACAGCCAATGGCTAGAGAGGTGAACAACGGCTCGGTTGATCATGGCCCCGTTGCAATGGTGAAACCGCATACTAAAATCGTTAGTGCACGGGCAGAATTCCCTAAGGATGCAACGACATTCCAACATCATTTTCAGCAAGCGTTAGCGAAATGGGGGATTGACCAGCATTCTTTACCTACTCAGACGGTCTCTAATGGAAGCGGAGGCTACACGTTAAAAAGCATTAAAACCAAGGAGCAAGTGATACCTCACCCCGACGTCAATATCTCTTCTAACGGGGAAGTGAGCACTTCATTGCAATCTGTGAATACTTTACATGACAAAGAAATCATGGCTAAAAAAATGGTAGCGGCGTATGTAGTGGCTGGAAATAAGGCCCCAGGTCCTGTATCCATCCAATGCACAGATACAGAGATGCGCAGCGCTATGCAGAAGGAGTTCGTGGCCCACCAATTTGTTTTAGCACCTCAGCCCGAATTAAAACGCAGCGAATCGCCAATGGAGCCTCCTGCTCCAACGAATGGTAGAAACTGCTCTTAGTTTAGTGGGTAGAGAAGTGATCTTATATTGATACGGCTTTTTAAAAAGCAGATGACCCTGTTGTGGTGATTGAGTGATTATCACGGATGATTTGCATTGGCATATTAACAAGGAGGGCGTAAAATGCAAAATTACAAATCAGCTCTTGATGAAAAATTAGTGAAATTCAAAATTTCTCGTGAACGGTATAAAGAGCAACTTATCGCGCTATGTTCTGCTGGATTTGCAGACAAACAGGCCGATCGATTAATTTTAAGACCAAGATCAAATAATACTGTTCTTGCTGTTCTAGATAATTACCAAACCCTTCTTGAGCAGCCCTACTTCGTAACATTAGATCAAATCACGAGCATAGCGGCGCATAGTGGCGGTTCCAAAAACATCAGATCCGTCAAGACCACATTTACCGAACTCACGGCATTGCACTTTATGCCTGAACAAATCGTGAGGATTGCCGGAAATATCGGCGGCTCTAAAAACATCGAGGCGGTTAAATCAGCCTTCACCGAACTCACCGAACTGCACTTTACGGCTGAACAAATCGTGAGAATTGCAGGACATAGTGGCGGCTCTAAAAATATCGAGGCGGTTAAATCAGCCTTCACCGAACTCACCGCACTGCGTTTTACGCCCGAACAAATTGTGAAGACAGCCGGACATAGTGGCGGTTCTAAAAACATCGAAGCCGTTAAAGCGGCCTTTATCGAACTCACCGCACTGCACTTTGTGCCTGAACAAATCGTAAAAATTGCAGGGAAGGGTGGTGGCTCTAAAAACATCGAGGCGGTTAAATCAGCCTTCACCGAACTCAACGCACTGTATTTTACGCCTGAACAAATCGTGAAAA
>DITM01000072.1 GCA_002422845.1 Candidatus Paracaedibacteraceae bacterium UBA6184 | reverse complement strand
CAGCTGTTTCATGTGTCATACCAAATTCATCAATCAACCTTCTAACACCGTTTGCTTCTTCGAGTGGATTGAGATCTTCGCGCTGAATATTCTCAATTAATGCCATGGCTGCCGCGTTTTCGTCTGCAACATTTTTTATGAGAACGGGTACTTCTGTTAGCCCGGCGATGTGCGCTGCACGAAAACGTCGTTCACCTGCAATGATTTCATATCTTCCGGCGCCGCCAGAGGCCAACGGGCGCACCAAAATAGGTTGCATAATACCCTGGTGCTTAATGGATTCTGCCAGCTCGTTCAGCGCGCCCTCATCCATTCGTGAACGCGGTTGATATTTGCCTGCTTGTAAACAACTAATTGGTAAATGTTGGCTGGTACTTTCTTGCGCTGATTGCCCTAAATGATTTATTGCTCCAGCATCTGCGCCAAGTAACGCATCTAATCCTCGTCCTAATCCTTTTGGTTTTTTTGTAGCCATATTATTCTCTTTTTCTTTGTTTATTTCGCTTGGTTCACACGATAGATGAGTTCGTTACCAAAATCGATATATGCCTTTGCACCACGAGATGCGGGGTCATACACCACGCCTGGCAAACCATGGCTTGGTGCCTCAGCCAATCGTACATTTCGAGGCACGATAGTTTTAAATACTTTGTCACCAAAATGTGACACGAGTTGTGCTGAAACCTGTTGTTGCAGCGTTACGCGTGTATCAAACATCACGCGCAATAAGCCAATTAAACTAAGTGCTGGGTTAATGTTTCTGTGCACTCTTTTAATTGTATTCACTAAGTCAGACAGACCTTCTAGGGCAAAGTACTCACACTGCATCGGTATGATTACACCGTGTGCAGCAGCTAAGCCATTAAGCGTTAGTAATGACAACGTGGGTGGGCAGTCAATCAGAACATAGTCGTAATCTTTTGAAACAAGATCGAGTGCTTTCTGTAGTTGTTGTTCGCGTTCGGTCATATTAACAAGTTCAATTTCGGCACCTGATAACTCACGATTGGCTGGCAATACATCATAGCCACCTCGCTCAGATCGTACGCGAACTTCTGTTATAGGTACTGCATCGATAAGGACTTCATACAGATGATGTTTGACTGCATTTTTATCTATACCACTACCCATTGTTGCATTGCCCTGTGGGTCAAGGTCAATTAATAAAACACGTTGTTTTAGTTTTGATAATGCAGCGGCAAGGTTAATTGCTGTTGTGGTTTTCCCCACACCGCCTTTTTGATTTGCAATACAAAAGACTCGCGGGGTGTTCTGACTATTGATCACCATCATGTTGTTCCTTTTTATTGATCCATACCAGGCACCGTACCGCTGTCATATTTGGCACGACAAGGTTTTCAACATGATTGATTTGCCATAACTCTTGTTGTTCAAACTCTTCTAATTCATCTTTCGATAGGTGTGCTTTCATAGCAATCATTTGGCCATTATTTTGTACATGCATTCCTGCCAACTTAGTAAAGTTAACCAGCGATGAAAACGCCCTTGAAATAACAATTTCAGCAGGCTCAGTTTTCCAATTTTCGATGCGTTGATGTTGAGCGTTTAAGTTTTTTAATTGCAACATACTTGCAACATGCTTAACAAACGCAACCTTTTTTCCAACTGAATCAATACAAACGACGTTTATTTGGGGACACATAATTGAAATAATAACGCCCGGCAAACCTGCGCCAGAACCGACATCAAATATATTCGCCTCTTCAATATTCTGCTTTTTGAGATAGGCTTCTATGGGCTCAATAACTGATAGTGAGTCATATAGGTGTTGTGTATAAATGTCTTGTAAATTTTTTAATGCCGTTAAATTATAAGTTTTATTCCACTTAAGAATAAGCTGTGCATATTGTGACAACTTATCTTTTTTTACAGCATTTTGTTTTAATTTAAGTAAATCAAAAGCTTTCGGAATGTCAATTAAGATTTTGTCTTTATCCTGCTCTTTGAAACCATGGTTAGCCATATTTAAGTATGGCTAAGATCAATCTGATGCTGAAAACGTTTCACGTGAATCATTATGAGTGAAATTGCCGCAGGGGTAATACCAGAAATTCTTGATGCTTGACCAATCGTTTTAGGTTTATAGGTTTTAAGTTTTTGACGTACTTCTATTGAAAGACTATTAATAAGATCAAAATCAAGATCGCCAGGTATAACTTGAGATTCATGGCCTATTTGCCGCATGACCTCTTCTTTCTGCCGACTGATATACCCCTCATACTTAATTTCAACTTGAACTTGCGCTTTAACAATGTCATCAAGCAGAACATTTGAAACGAACGAACCATCAGTTTTCTTAAGTGAGGACATGCTGTCATAGCTCACATCAGGGCGGCGAAGCAAATCAGATAGTAGGTATTCCTTTTCAAGAGGTTTTCCAAAAACTGTATTGACTTGTTCACAATCAAGTAGTGTTGGATGTACAAATGTTTTTTTCAATCGATCGATCTCACCATCAACCGCTAATCGTTTAGAAGAATAGGCAGACCATCTACTATCGTCAACCAAACCAACATTACGGCCGATTTCAGTTAAACGTAAATCAGCATTGTCTTCTCTTAAACTTAAACGATATTCAGCGCGTGATGTAAACATACGATAGGGTTCAGT
>DITM01000088.1 GCA_002422845.1 Candidatus Paracaedibacteraceae bacterium UBA6184 | reverse complement strand
GCTGCGTTATCTTGAGCTGGAGCTGGAGCTTCTGCATTTATTTCAGCTGCGTTATCTTGAGCTGGAGCTGGAGCTTCTGCTGCTTCATTTACTGCTGGAACTACTGCTATCGCTGCTACTGTCGCTGCTAATTTTGCAACTTTTTCTTCTGCATCTTTAAGCTTACGAGCAGCTTCAGCTTTAGCAGCAGCAATATCTGATTGAGCTGTAGTTAATTGCACTGTTAAAGATTCAACTTCTTTAGCTTTTGCTTCTGCAGTAGCTTTCAATTCTGCATCATCAGGATTAGCTGTCACAGCTGCTTTTGCTTCGTCAGCAGCTTTTTGACCATCAGCTAATTGCACTGTTAAAGATTCAACTGTGTTAGCTGCGTCATACTTAGCTTGAAGTTCTGCAAATGTTTTTGCTGTTGCTTGTGCAGCAGCTTGTAGTTCAGCATAGTTTGCATCACCTTCTTTTGCAGCATCAACCGCAGCCTTTGCTTCGTCAGCAGCTGTTTTAGCAGCCGCTAAAGCATCAGCAGTAACTGGTTCAGCAGCGCTTTTTAATTCTGCAACTTCTGTTTGTGCTTCGGCCAACTTTGTTTCGTTAGCAGCTTTAATTGCAGCTAATTCAGCATTCAATTTTGCAATTCTTTCAGCATCAGTTAGTGGAGCTGGAACTGAATCTACATCTTTTGTTGTAGTTGCTTTTTTGCTTGCAGCAATAACTGCTGGGCGGAATTCGTTAACAAGCTTACGCAATTCTACGTTTGTTGCCAAAGCTTTTGCGATTTCAGCTACTGTTGTTTTCTTTTGAGCAGCAGTTTGCTTAGAAAAAGTTGAATTTAATGCATCTGCAGTTTTAGTTTCTGCAGTTGTTGCTTTCAAAATTTTAGCAACTACTTCACGACCTGCTTCAGTATCTAAGGTAGATACCCATAAAGTTGAGCCTGTCTCAGCTTTTAAAGCTACAGCTTTTGTGTCGAATTCAGCTGCAAAAGCTTTTGTTGCGATCACATGAGCATCCGAAACAGCTCCGCTAATACGCATTTCTTCGTTTGACGGTGCTTTTGCTGAAACTGTTGATAATGCAACAACCAAGCTTGTACTAATTAATAAATTACGTTTCATATGTGTTATCCCCTATAAAATTAGAATTCTGCGCCAACTGAAGCTTCTAGACCCCAGTTTCTGTATGTGTCAGCTTCTGCACGCACATCGCTTTTCGCATTGATTTCTGTAGTAGTTAAATCAAAACGACTATTTACCGATGCATACACATAACCGAAGTTAGCACGAACACCAGCTACACCTGGAACTGTCCAAGACACTGAATATTCTTTACCATCTTTCTTTGAAAAGTATGCTTCGGCACCCACACCAATAAATGGAGTGATTGAAACTGTTCCACTTACTGGAACTTCCCATCCTAGTGTTACACGTGGTTCAATTACAAAACCTGATGAACGTACAAGAGTTTTCCCGTCTTCGCCTTTTTTAGCATCAGCATATGTGTGCTCAGCTGCATACATACCACGAACAAAACCCGCAACTTGCAAGTTGCTCCATACTTTGTATCCGTAACCAGCTTCAATACCACCACTTAAGAAATTTTCATCCTTTAAGTAGTCTGAAGCCAATGTTTGACCACCTTGAGACATTAGGCGCTCAAGAGTTCCAGTTAATCCAACATAAATGCTTGATTTAGAGTTAGCTTTAGCAGCAACTGGGGAAAAGAACACCGCAGCAGTTGCCAATAATAATAGTTTCTTTTTCATAGATAATACTTTCTAGTTGATATTCCCACTCGTATAAATAAGGAGATTTGTGATGGATGTCAACAAAATTACTTAACAAAATGTTAATTTTTTTCTGGTGTTTTTAATACATAGAGAATGCAAGGGTTTTAAGGGGTAGCGTGTTGCTTCAACGCAACGCTTTATACTATCTTTATATGTTTTCTGGGGTAAAAAGGCCCCTTACGACCCCATCTCGCAAGCGAACTGATATATAAGTAGGCACCTTTAATGAGGTACTAGATTCAATTAAATGTTGATTTTGATCTTGCAAAATTGAGAATCCTCTTTTTAGGATATTGACAAAGCTTGACGTTTCCAAACGAGTCTCTAACGAAGCTAACTGATTTTGGTTGATCGCAATCGCCTTATCCGCACTTTGTTTTAATTTCAAAGTTGCATGCGTTAATACCCATGTCTTATTCTTTACCAAAGCCAACGGCGACACACATCGTTCAACTAATTGAGATAACTGAATACGTTTTGCAACATGAAACCGTTCCAAGAATTGATCCAGCCGAATCTGATCCACCTGTCGAAACCGCGACATCATGAAAACATCTGCTGATTTTAATGATGCTTGCGAACGCTGTAATCGAGATTGCTGAAATTGCACCGCACCATCAGTCACAGCTGACATGCGATTTTCCAACCGATCCAGGTACTGTCGAATATCATCTTTTCTGGGTGCAACGATTTCCGCAGCATTTGTCGGGGTCGACGCGCGCTTATCACTGGCATAATCAATCAAAGGAGTATCAGGTTCATGCCCAATGGCTGTAATGATAGGGATCTCTGTCGCGCGAATGGCTCTTGCTAGATGTTCATCATTAAAATGCCACAGATCTTCAAAGCTGCCCCCACCCCGCGCGATGATTAAGACATCCGGCCGTGGGTTAAAGTTGTGAAACCCTTGAATTGCTTGAATAATATCTTTTGGAGTATTTTCACCCTGCACTGTCACCGCCCACAGATAGATATTGTGTTCGATGTAACGCTCTTTCAATCTGGCCTCAATATCGTGAATCACCGCACCTTCAGATGAGGTAATCAGTCCAATTCGTTGCGGCAACCTGGGGATAGCTAGCTTTCGACTAACATCAAACACCCCTTCGGCTTGTAACTTTTGGCGACGCTGTTCTAACAACGTAAACAAAGCCCCCAAGCCAGCGGGTTCAAAGCTATCCATAATAAACTGGTACTTTGACCGCCCCATATAGGTCGTCACCGACCCCCGCCCGATAATTTCTAAACCATCGGTCAATGGTATGCTGAAGGACTGAGCCAGCCCCTTCCACGCGATACAATCAATCACTGCATCGCTGTCTTTTAAGGAAAAGTATACATGCCCCGATTTATGATAGGTAACGCCTGACACTTCTCCACGAAGGCGAATAAACTGAAAGCCTGACTCTAAGCGCTTCTTAATCTGCTGAGCCAACTCTTTAACTGTCAGACAGTTATCTATGGGTACTTCTAATGGATGTGCCATGCTATGATTTTGGATTGCGTTTTTTTTATAAACTTCTATAATACAAAGAAAATGTCAACTATTTTATTAATGAGAGTACAAAATGAATCTACCCTATGTCGTTGCTGCATTATACAAATTCGCTGATTTTCCTGATTATAAGGAGTTTCAACCGACGTTGTTAGATTTTTGCAAAGCGCACATTGTCATGGGAACTTTACTGGTTGCTGAAGAAGGTATGAATGGAACGATTGCAGGTCCACGCGAAGGTATCGACGCAGTATTGAAATTCATCCGATCGCACCCCTCATTTACAGACATTGAACATAAAGAATCATTCGCATCAAAGCCTCCCTTCCTGCGTATGAAGGTAAAGTTAAAAACTGAAATTGTAACCATGGGCGTGCCCGGCATTACGCCACGTAAATCCGTTGGAACCTATGTGACGCCTCGTGAGTGGAATGACTTATTGAAACAAGATGACGTTGTGGTGATTGATACTCGCAATGATTACGAATATGAAATCGGAACCTTTAAAGGCGCAATCAATCCTGAGACGGAAGTATTCAGAGATTTCCCAAAGTATATGGAAAAAAATTGGAATCCTGCAAAACATAAGCGTGTTGTGACTTTCTGTACAGGCGGCATCCGTTGCGAACGTGCAACTGCATTATTGAATGATATGGGATATGACGAGGTCTATCACTTAAAAGGTGGTATCTTGAAGTATCTTGAAGAAATCCCTCAAGAGGAAAGCCTTTGGGACGGAGAGTGTTTCGTATTCGACAACCGAGTCTCTGTAACCCACGGCGTCAAAGAAGGCAATTATGATCAGTGCTTTGGTTGCCGATATCCAGTATCCGAAGAACAAAAACAACACCCCCACTATAAAGCTGGAGTGCATTGTCACAGATGCCACGATAAACGATCAGCAGAACAACATCGCATCGCTGAAACCCGCCATCGTCAAGTTGAAATTGCCAACAAAAAAGGCATTAAGCATTTGGGTAGGTAGATCAAAAGACTCTAGATTGATCCAAGAAAATTATAAAATAACGCTAAACACATCTTCTGGCGAATCAATCACCTTAGATGATAATGCATTGCTTGTTTTTATTGATGAAACGGGATGTGAAGATTTAAAAGACCCCCAAAACCTCTCCTTTGGCAGAGCAGGCTGCGCTATTTTCTCACGCCACTATAATAAAATTATTAGAATCCCCTGGCAAAATATGAAAAAAGAGTTCTTTGGAGGGATGAATGTACCTTGGCATACAGCTGATATTAAATTCTCTGAGCCTCAAATAAATGCTGTTAACAAGTTTGTAAAAAAACCCTTTACTAGATTTGGGAAAATTTGCACCAGTAAAACGTTTATTGATGAAAAGTTTACCGTTCATAAAACAATCTCAGAGTTATTTATTCAACAAACAATTCCACAGTTAATTGAAAAATTTAAACGAATCAGTCGCATCTGTTTTATTTTTGAATCTTCAAAAAGACTCAATCGTTTAGTAGAAGCAGAATTTAGCTCAGATAGAATTCGAAAGCACATTGATAAAAAATACAACTTTTCCATGCCAATTGATTGTTTTTTTCTAGATAAAACCTTAAACGAACCTGGACTGGAAGTTGCTGATCTTTTAGCCCATACACTTGGACGTCAGAATAATCGTCAAATGATAAAAAACAATGGTGGATTCACACTAGATTTTAAAGAAACCTTTCATAATGAACACTCCCTGAATGGAGTTATGTTTATTACGTCTTTGGAGATAAATCAATCGTTAACGCAACAGAAAAACGATAAAACCCCACGAAACAACAAATGTCGGTGTGGCTCTGGAAAGAAATATAAAAAATGCTGTCGTAATTAATACAGGAAGTAAAAACACCTTCTACTTAATATGACCTAACGCTCTTAAAGACACGACCTCTGAATGACCTATGATAATATGATCGACGACGGTGATATCCAATTGCCGACCCAGCTCTACGATTTTATGCGTCAGTTGCAAATCCTCAAACGATGGTTTGGGATCTCCACCCGGGTGATTATGCGCCAATATTACTTTAGCCGCCCCGCAATCTAATGCGGTTTTGACGATGTCGCGAGGATACACAGCAACATGATTGAGGGTGCCTTTTTGATGCGTCACATCCCGAATAACTCCATAATGCGTATCCATATACACGATGTGAAAGACCTCAACCGTTAGGGGTGCCAATCGGCGCTGACAGTATTTAACCACACGATCATAGGTATCCAAGGACTCACGGTGGTACATAGCCTGCTGTAACAACTTTAAATGAAACCCATAGATGATTTTGAGTGCAGTGATCGAGGCAGGATTCAATCCCGCCTTTTCCAAATCAAGAGTTTCCGCCGACAATACTCGCTCCAATCAGCCAAACACATCCAATAGCTTTTTAGCCATGGGTTTTGTATCTCGCCTAGGATTCCCTTGAAACAACAGTAATTCTAACAGCTCATAATCAAACAATGACTGTTCCGTTAGAAATCGTTGCCGCAACCGTTCTCTGTGACCTAAATAGTGGGGTTCTTCTGCCATAATACTATGATATACCCCACAAACTCCTAAAAAAGAGTAAACGGGGCATTCATGCCGCCACAGCCATAAGTTTTTAAGTTTTGAGAAAGTGAAATTTAATGTGTAAGAGCTGATTGAACCTAAGTTAATGGGTGTCACCGAAATTTGCACGGAGTGCCCGCGCCACGTGCCCCG
>DITM01000013.1:10139-10434 GCA_002422845.1 Candidatus Paracaedibacteraceae bacterium UBA6184 | reverse complement strand
GCCTATATTCTTTGAGACGTTACAGAGAGTTTTTAAATGATTGGGGTGCCATTTTCCGGGTCTTGGAGTATCCATATCTACCTTTGACCAATAATGATGCAGAGCGTGCTTTGCGCCCTTGGGTTATATTGCGAAAAATTTGCCATGGTTCACGCAGTGCCAAAGGAACCAAAACATTTGCCTTGCTGGCCAGTGTGATTGATACCTGTCGTAGACGAAAGGTCAATTCGCTGACATTTCTCTCGGAATCAATTTCAACGGCAAGAAAAGGGCGGCAGTTTACGGTCCGTGGCAC
>DITM01000013.1:0-10040 GCA_002422845.1 Candidatus Paracaedibacteraceae bacterium UBA6184 | reverse complement strand
ATGACATGGACCGTAAACTGGGGCCGAACTGGTCCAAAATGGCGAGATAATTTAGAGAACCTAAATAATGAAGAAACGCAAATGACGGCAGGTCATACTGCTGGTGCATCTTCAGCAACGCGCTGTAGCACTTGGCAAACAATAAATTGGTCAACGGCAAAAGCACATGTATTGAGGCTCCAAATGCGTATCGCCAAGGCAGAGCGGGAAGGACGTCAAGGCAAGGTTAAATCCTTGCAACGACTACTGACTACCTCATTTTATGGCCGATGTTTGGCGGTAAAACGAGTTACAAGCAGCACTGGTAGCAAAACACCGGGTATTGATGGTGTGATTTTATCCACACAAAAACAGAAGATGGATTGTGTTTCGTCGCTTAAAAAACGGGGCTATACAACCTCACCTTTACGACGAATTTATATCCCTAAGAAATCAGGTAAAATGCGCCCTCTCTCCATCCCGACAATAAACGACCGAGCCATGCAAGCCTTATGGCATGCCGCTCTAGTTCCTATTGCCGAGGAAAGAGCTGATCCAAATGCCTATGGCTTCAGACCAAAAAGATCCACCCACGATGCCATAGAGCAATGCTTTAAATTGCTAGGAAAACGCGCATCAGCGACTTGGATTTTAGAGGGCGATATACGTGCCTGTTTTGATCGCATAAGCCACGACTGGCTCTTAAAGAATATTCCGATGGATAAAATAATCTTAAAGAAATTCTTAAAGGCTGGTTTTATGGAAAATGGGAAGTGCCAAGCAACTGATCTTGGGGTGCCTCAGGGTGGAACTATCTCAACAACATTAGCTTTAATGGCCTTATCGAGGCTTGAAGAAAAGTTAGTCAGCACAAGGAAAAGACAGAGGGATAAAGACAAGATACGAGTAGTATCGTATGCCGACGACTTTGTGGTGACAGCTGCTAATGAGCAATCATTGAGAGACAGGGTAATCCCAATATTGGAAGAAGCACTCAAAGAGGTTGGACTAGAACTTTCCAGCGAGAAAACTAGAATTACTTCGATTAAAGAAGGATTTAATTTCCTCGGATTCAACCTACGAAAGTACCATTGTGGGAAACTATTAATCAAGCCAGCACAGGCAAACATTAAAGTGTTTCTCGAGGAAATCAAACGCATCATCCATTCTTCTGGGGCTCTCCCGACAGCAGTATTGATTCATCAGTTAAACCAAAAGATAACTGGATGGACAAATTACTATCGTGGGGTCGTTTCATCAAAAGTTTTTGCCATGATTGACCAAGAAATCTTCAACGCACTCAGACGCTGGGGACTGAAACGTCATCCAAACAAAGGTAAGCCATGGATAATGCGCAAGTATTATACTAGCTTAGATGGCCAAAATTGGCGCTTTCACTGCATCGTAAAAGATAAAGAGGGAAAAGAAAAGACTCTTTATTTGAAACTAGCAGCCGAAACGCTCATCCGGCGACACATTAAAATAAGAGCTGAGGCCAATCCGTTCGATTCTCGCTTTAAGGAATACTTCCAAAAACGTGAAAAAGACCGAAAAGATCGCTCGAAGTCTACCAAAGCCGCGAAATCTGCCGGGTTGAGATATATCCAACCTTATGAGGGCTTGAGCGGTGTGCTGGGAAACTAGCCCGCACCGTTCTTAAAGGGCTGTCTCTCGGCAACGAGAGATGGCTACTTGACATTTTCGGTAACATTTTTTATGGTGCGCCACGAAAGCGCCGTTGTACTCGCGATTGAAAGTATCGTCGAGAAAGTGCTGACCCAGCACATTTCGTATCCAGCCTTGGGCTTGTTCCAGTAATGTAGCGAGCTAAGCGTAGGTAGGAAAAATTGCAGGCCGTAAGCGTAAGCTGAAGTGATTGAGCTCCGAAAAAATGTTTATCAGGTAAGGCCGATGACTTCATAACGTCAGAAGGCAATATTATCTAAACCATTATGGGCAGGGTTAGGTAACTTCCTCGGGGTCTGAGAGCATGGCATGCAATGAAAGTACAAGGGTGAACGTGGGAGATCCAGATAGATCTCAAATGGATCAGAGTATTGGGGAACAAGACTCAAAATCAAGAACCTCAAGAAGTTTATCTGGAAGTCAGATGTGTCGTAGTACTCCGAGCTTGGGAAAGCCAAGTACATGGGGAAGGACACTGGGTAAATAGGCTCTTAGTAAAGGAAACGTCATGGAGTTCACAGAAGACTCAATAACGACGGAAACGAAACTGAAACGAATAGCAGCGTTATCGGCAGCAAACCCGGATATGGTATTCACTCATATGATCCACCATATCAACGAGGAATCACTGCGGACATGTTTTCATGAGCTGAATGGAAAGAAGGCAATTGGGATCGATGGTGTAGATAAAGCGAGTTATGGGGAAAATCTGGACGAAAACCTGCAAGATCTAATGGATCGGATGAGGCGAATGGCATATATCCCCGGGGCAGTACGACAAGTACTTATTCCGAAGGAAGGCAAGTCAGGCGCCACGCGTCCGCTAGGCATTAGCAATCTTGAGGATAAAATCGTTCAACGGATGATGCATAAAGTATTAGAAAGCATATATGAGCCGCTATTTCACGAGAATTCGTATGGATTCAGACCGGAAAGAAGCTGTCATGATGCTATTAAATCACTACATGCATATCTGGGCACCCATCAGGTAGAGACAGTGATAGATGTTGATTTATCCAACTATTTTGGAAGCATATCCCAGAATAGCGTGATCTCAATGATCAAAGAGAAGATCAGTGATCCAAAAATCCTGCGGTACTTGATTCGTATGTTTAAATCAGGCCTGCTGGTCAATGGGGAATTGATCGTTAGCGATGAAGGAGTCGTTCAAGGCTCTGCGTGTAGTCCTATCATCGCGAATATCTTTGCACATGAAGTAATCGATAAATGGATAGAAACGACGGTGAAAGCGCACTGTGAGGGCGAGGTCAAGATGGTGCGGTATGCAGATGACATTGTCATTTGTTGCCAATACAATCGGGATGCCGAACGTATCAAAAAGGCCTTGTCCAAACGGCTGGAAAAGTATGGGCTGAAGATGAATGAAGATAAAACGAAACTTGTTAAATTCTCAAAGCGTCAACAACGACAAGGGATTAAGCAGGAAACGTTCGACTTCCTCGGATTCACATTTTATTTTGGAAAATCACGAAAGGGATTCTACCTGGTAAAAGTGAAAACAATCGGTAAACGATTCAGCTCGAAACTTAAGAAAGTGAATGATTGGGCGCGCTCAATCAAGAATAAAACATCACTCACACAGATTATGAAGATAGCGGCAGCCAAAGTGAGGGGGCATATTCAGTATTATGGGGTATCCTTTAATCACAAAGCAGTTGGTATGTTTGTACACAGAGTGACGAAACTTCTATTCAAGTGGCTTAACCGACGTAGTCAGCGTAAATCATTTAGCTGGGGGCAGTTCAGTAAATATCTGGACAGAATCAATTTTCCCAAAGCAAAAATCTGTCATAAGCTTTTCTAAACCATGAACGAATGTGAATGTGTTTATCTTGAGCCCACTGCCTTAATTGGGCATGGTGGGTTCTAACGAGGAGGCAGCGAACAACGCAAGAAGGACGCTGCTTTACTCTCTAGGCAACTCGTGTTTTTTTGACTTGAAAGCATAAAAAAATACATGGTCTATAATCAAAAATGAATCGTTGTGTTTTATTGGAGAGCATGATGCCGTTGATTGACCGATTAAATAAAGATAAGTGTTTTTTACTGCAAGCAGAGCGCTATAAACAAATTGATCTTGATCGATACAATCTAGGTGAAGATTGGTTTCAAAAACTCACTGATTTGTGCACAACCGATCCAGACGTTAAACTCGCTTTTGAGTTGAAGGCGGGTGAATCGAGCACGTATACTTTAAAGCCAACGTTACTTGCCAATTTAAAATTGCATTATTTGATATTGTCGGATGCGCTGAAAACCGATTACCCAGAACTGAGCCTGTCAACCGATAAAAAACAAGTCATGATCGATAAATTACTCGAAGGTGTTAGCCAGTGCACACCTGGATTTCATGATCGAGTGAACAGCAATTTAATGCATTTATTTGCACCGCAAACAATCGATCAAATTTTGGGTGGTTTTCGTGCGGAGATTGTTGAGCGAGAAGCCAGGCAAGTAACCGATGACGTGCATGGACATAATACGGTTTTTAAGACAGCGTTTTCTATGGACTTAGGTGTTAATCCCGTCAATGATCAAGATGTTTATTCCGGACGAGCGGATGATCCCGTTACTGTAGATAAACTACAACGCGCGTTTTCCGAGCGTTACCAACCCTTTGGGATGCTGCTAGTCTTGCAACAAACAGTGAGTAGTCGATTTTCATATAGCGGTAAAAAAGAAGGTAAGCCGGGTTATGTCATGGGTGAATATGGACCTGGGTTATCGCTGTTGAATGGATTGTTCAACACACCTGACAATACAGATTGTTTGCTGATGGATGATAATGGGTTGGTCTATGATTTTGATTGGGGGCTCATCCTAAGTCGACTATGGTCTCAGCTGAATGCCGATGGCTTTGTTCGTTATACGCCAGAGGAAAGAGACACCATTCAGGATTATTTAGTTCAACCGAATACGGATAAAGACGTCAGTATTGTAAATTACTTAACAACGGAATCTGAATTGGCGGCTTATCTGGCGTTGGAATCCAATGCGTCTTTGTCTGATGAAAACAGGTTGGCTATTATTTTTAATTTTATAGATTTGCATATGGCGGACAAGCCTGGATTATCAGATGAGATATGGAAAATAGTCGCAAAAAATAAGGGATTAACGGCAGACTCCATTCACCAGGTAATACAAAAATACCCGGAATCAAAAAACAAGTTGTTTTTAGGAGTGATCAATGCAAATACAACTGTCAGCCTAATGAAAGAGATACTGGAAAAATTCCCCTCTGAAAATTTAGGCTTGGCGTTAACCGCAACCAATGCAGAGGGTTACAATGCCGTGATGTTGGCGGCGCGTGATTGTCCTAAGGCATTGCCCGCTTTGTTGAGTAAGCTAGATGGCGGAGCATTGCTTCAGGCACTTCAACAGACGGTTCGAGGAAATTACAATGCATTTGCATTGGCGGCTAACATGGATCCTCCTGTCCCGCTTCATATTCATGTAGAGGACTTTATGCTGGATTTAATGTCGCGTATGGAGGAAGAGTCTGCTATGGCGCGTAATATTTTCGGGCGCCCCGGTGTTGTAGCATACTATGGTTTCGTATTATTGGTAGGTGGTGCCGACGCCATTGCTTTATCGCCCCTTATTCTCATAGCATGTATGGGATATGTTTTATGGACAAAAATAGTTGGCGGCATAACGCCCGCCACTATCCATCCAGAGCCCATCCCTTATTTGTTAAAATCAATGCTCACTCTATGCCCTGAGGAACAAGCATCCATTCTTAACCAAGTCTCTCATCAAATACGTATGGGTCAAAGAGGCGATCAAGGCGACGCGCATTTGATGTGTTTGCTGATGGGATTGAGCCTTGATCTCCGTACATTGACAGATCCTTCGCCTGCGCTGGAGGCTGCAAAAACATTGCAAAAAGAATTGGTTGAGTCGTTGGTTGTTTATTGGGATGGTGATCGTGGTGCAGGTTCATTATCAACGCTTCAAGCGAAGTGGGGTAGCGCGATTAAGCAAGCACGGGCGACGGATCTGCCTTCGTTTGTTGGTTGGCGTGATTTAATCGATAATCTAGCGATGGCAGTGGTGACGCTTGGGGGCTCTGTCGTTTATAATCTTTATCAATCGGGTGGTAAAACGGGATTTTTCCAACCGAAAACGGCTATACAATTGGATAAGCTGGAAGAGGGGATTGAGCGGGATTTAAAGCCTTCTTCTTCTTGATTGGGTTATTTGACAGGGCAAGATCACCAAAACCTTTTAAATAGCAGTTAGTTATGATCAAATAGCCTCATTTTATAAAATGAGGCTATTTGATGTCTAATGGTTTAGTAGAGTATTTTGGTGATTTACCCGATCCACGTGTAAGAGGCCGTACAGATTACCTGTTTTCAAGCCCCAACACCTTAAGTCTGGTTATTACAGTAATTGTCACTTTTAGAAGACATGGTTAATGGCAGGCTAGGCTCTTCATGCCGATCAATTTTATTAAACACGTCTTTTGGCGGTTGAAGTCCTGTTTAATAGATGATAAATTACCATAAGTCCTGTTTAATGCATGTTTCGATGAAAAATGACCTTATCCTGTCAATAGGGACAGAAATTTTATATCAAGGGCAACCTCACATCATTAAAACCCATCTGTCACTCACTACCTTTTTACTACTCAACAAAAAAACTGGTATAGAAGTTGTTGCTGAATTAAATGCTCTGTCATCGCTAAATGAAGTATCTGACGACCTGCTCGAAGAGAGCGGGACAATTCGAATCAATGACACGGCTTGGAAAGAAGCAGAGCGTCGAATAATAGTCATTAAGCCGCTGGCAGAAATGAGCTCGGTTCCAGGAATATTAGCCAAGGAAGCGGGCATAGCATTAGGCATTTCTCAGCAAATGGTCTATAAATTAATACGGCGATTTCGTAACTCCGGATTTCTTTTAAGCTCTCTATCTCCCAGTGTATCATCAGGTGGTCGAGGTAAAAGTCGGCTACCCACCACAATTGAACAAATCATCACCATGGTTATTTCGGAGTTTTATCTAACCACGCAAAAACGCTCAGTGGAAGATATTGGACAGGAGGTAAGACGTCAATGTATTAGGGCAAAATTAATACCACCCAGTACCAATACTGTGCGTGATCGTATACGATCATTAAGTGCGAGAGATACTATAAAACAGCGAGAAGGAACAAATGCCGCCAGAAAATTATCTGCCGTTAAAGGAAGCTTCCCAGTCGTTGAGTCACCGCTTGATGTAATACAAATGGACCACACGCCGGTTGATCTGATTATTGTGGATGAACTCACCAGACGCCCCATTGGTCGACCTTATTTGACTGCATCTATTGATGTTTTTAGTCGCTGTATTACTGGCTTTTGTTTGACTCTTGAAGCACCATCGGCAGTTTCTGTCGGCCTTTGTTTGGTTCATTCCGTCATTGATAAAACAGCGTATCTTGGCCATTTAGGTATTATTGGCGAATGGCCAATTTGGGGAAAACCTTTGGTCATGTATGTAGATAATGGAGCTGACTTTCATAGTGAGGCATTACGGCGGGGTTGTGCACAGCATGGTATTGAGCTCAAGTATCGTCCGTTAGGAGAGCCTCAGTACGGCGGAATTATTGAACGTCTCATTGGTACCCTGATGCAGCATGTTCATACGCTCCCAGGGACTACCTTTTCAAATATTATGGAACGTGGTGACTATGATTCAGATGGTAAGGCAATTTTGACCTTATCTGAACTTGAAAAATGGTTAACGCTTGTGATTGTTGGCCAATACCACAATAAAGTTCATTCTACGATCCACGAGCCACCCATTGAGCATTATAAATCAGGGGTGTTGGCGGGCAAAGGCCCCAAATCAATGGTGCAAAATAAAAAAGGGTTCCTCATTGATTTTCTGCCAATTGTTAAGCGTTCAATACAGCGCCATGGGTTCATGATCGATCATATCAATTACTACAGCAACGCATTGCAGCCATGGATTGCCGAACGTAATAAGCATCAAGAAAAGTTCATTATTCGTCGAGATCCTCGCGATATCAGCCGTGTTTATGTGCTTCCTCCAGAACAAAATGTCTATATTGAAGTTCCCTACAGAACATTGAGTCATCCTGCCGTGACATTATGGGAACAACGTGAAAGTTTGCGATATTTGAAAGAACAAGGGGCGAAGAAAGTAGATGAGGTTGCTATTTTTCGAGCCATCGAAGCCATGCGAAAAATTACGGATGATGCTGCTGCCAGCACTCGCTCTGCACGACGACAACAGGCGCGTACAAAGAATATCAATCAAAAAACGATAGGCCATCAAAATCAGACGTATTTTTCAGAGGATACCCTAGAAACAGAACCCACTCTTCCTGCTGCAATGCCCTTTAAAAATATTGAGGAATGGTCATGACCAGTAAGGCGCTGGAGCTTAATCACCTTGCACCATCTATGCGTAAAATAGCTTTGTTATCCAAAGAGGAGCGCGTAAAACGTGTTTTAGCAGATCGTTGGTTGGGTTATACAAAGGCCGAAGCAGCGGTAAATAAATTAGAGTCGCTGATAGCTCATCCAAAACGCCAGCGCATGCCAAACTTATTAATCAGTGGTCCAACAAATAATGGCAAGAGCATGATCATTGAGAAATTTCGACGAACGCATTTATTGGCCCCAGTTTACGGTCCATGTCATGAGGGGCCACTTGGGGATAAATTGATTCAATCGACACCTTTTTGCTTTAAACGGTATCATATAGAAAGGTAAGGAAAACGGGAATGTTCCGATTTTAAATAGGGATATGAAATTCACCTGTTTTTTGATGTTAATATAACAACATTCTGGTAATAAACGACTCATTTTAGTGCGGATATTACCTACTCTTGGGATTCTAGGAACTTATTTCAAAGTGGCCCCTTGTGCCACGGACCGTAAACTGCCGCCGTTATGAAGAAAATACTCATTATGAAGCTAGCATGCATGAATCCCATTATGGCCGAGGGAAATCTGAGGGTCGAATTGAAGAAAAACAAACAATAGCTAAATCTCTCTTGAAGTGTGGCGCGGCTATAGAGCTAGTAATGGAAGGCACGGGATTAACGCGCGACGACGTTGAGAAAATCAAAGGAAGTCTCTGACATTGACTACGCGCTATCGTCTTAAGTCTGATTATACCAGTAATCGGACTTAGTGGGAAATTATGCGCCGCGCAGGACGGCGCCCTACCCTGAATTGATATGACTATTTAATGATAGCCAATTCAGCAACACCATGGATTTCAACAGAAGGTCTGTTAGGAAATTCTGCTGTTAGTTTCAGCGTTCCCCCCATAGCCTTTATATATTTACTCAACGTTGAAAGTAGCATATCCGATCGCTTTTCCAAACGAGATATACCATCCTGCTTCATGTGAAGCGCAAGGCTTAAATCGTGTTGCGTTTTTTTAAGGGCTAACCGTAAATCGCGCAAAGTCATTTCTTCAGCAATCAATTCATTTGTACGTATTTGAATCGATTCTTGTCGATTTTTTGGTAAAGACCCCAGTTTCTCAGTAAGTGATTTAGTCATCATTCACCCCACTTTTTAATTTTAACAAATGTTTGTCAAATCGTGTATCCGCACGTTTTATTAGTTCTTTATAAAACCGTTTTTCACTACCACCAGATTTATCACCGCACACAAGCAAAATGGCTTTTCTTTTTGGATCAAATGCAAAAGCTAATCGCCAAACCCCATTATCTGCATTAAATCTGAGTTCTTTCATGTTAGCGTGTTTGGATCCCTTTAAAGTATCCACATGGGGCCGCCCTAACTCAGGACCAAATTTCGCTAAAAATTTTAAATGAGCAAAACATTCATCCTGAACTATTTCATTTAGTTCATCGAACTCTGTCTCAAAATCATCTTCAAAGTTTATTATCCAATTCATTAGGTTAGTATGAACTTAAAAGCATATGTTGTCAAGGACATATCTTTAAGTCTGATTAGAATATTAACCAGACTTAAGTGAAGCACTCGTATAATAAATAGGTCATTTGGAATGATATCCGCCAAACCAAGACGATTCCCACTCCAAGTAGTTCGCAGAGTTGACCAAGGGGTGGAGCAGTAATCATGACCCATTACAAACAAAAAAATTAAAGGCCCCAGCTTACGGTTCGTGTCACAAGGGGCCACTTGCAATAAAATCAGCGATTTGAATTTGTCATTTATTTTTAAACCAGCCGCGCTACAACCATCACCGCACCAGTGTATTTGAACATCCACCACTATAAATCAAATAATAAAAAGTTCCGTATTTGCATTAAGAACATGAATAGGATGCAAAAAACGATCAAATATATATTGATAACACCAAAAATTGAATGTAACCTCAGTTCGGAGTTTCCCAAC
>DITM01000017.1 GCA_002422845.1 Candidatus Paracaedibacteraceae bacterium UBA6184 | reverse complement strand
AAACCGTTATCTGGTACAGCCCCTTGTTTTAAATTATACGTTAGGGATTTGCGTGAGTTTTCTTACGTATCATTGTGGGGCTGATCTTTACTCGTTTCTTTATCAAGTGGTCGGTCAATGTCTTTCAAAGAACACCAGGGTTTCAGCTGATCCGTTTTGTTAATGCTTTAAAAAGCTATTGTGCAACTTTTTTATTTTTATTAAACTAACCAAAAAGAAATAAAAATGAATTTGTTAAAACTATCTTGGCCTTTGAACTCAATCTCTAGCGAAAACTAGAGACATACAAATGTTTATAGTAAAAGCATCATCAATACTGCTTTTCTTAACATTTGCACTTATCTTGATTAATATTTGTGGAAAAAGATACCATCTTAACTTTGAAATTCAAAGAAAACTACTGCATATAGTGCTGGGTCTTGTATCGTTATCTTTTCCCTTTGTGTTTGAAACAACATTTGAAGTTGCTCTTCTGCTGCTTTCTGCATTCTTTATACAGTTATCGATACGATACATTCCACTTCTTAGACGAACCCTTGGAGAAAGTATTTATGGAGTGAATAGATCTTGGGTAGGGGCAGGGCTGTTTTTAATCTCAATTCTTGCTTTGTTTATCTATTCAAACGGTGATTATGCATTATATGCAGGGCCTTTGCTTCTTGTTACCTTCGCTGATGCATTTGCTGCCATCTTCGGGACACAGTATGGGAAAAAACACTACTTAATATTAGGTAATCACAAAAGTGTTGAGGGTACTATTGCCTTTTTTGTTACAGCATTCTTTGTTCTTTTTTTTCTCTTAATATTCACAAGCAGCCATACGTTGCTTTTGAATATTTTCATCTCTGTTGTTGTTGCGATCTTTGGAGCGGTTGCAGAGTTCTTTTCTGGGCGAGATTTAGACAACCTCACAGTGCCAGCCGTAACATTTTTGGTGCTTCAATACTTATTGTAAGCTATTTAGTGGATTGCCTCCGCTCAAGTTAATTAACACTTTTTTCATGATTGCAGTTTATGTTGAACGCATGAGGTGTTCAATGAAGCAAATTATTACTCTGGGGATAGCATTCTTATTAAGTTCATGTTCTAGTGAAGAGTGGAAAGATCCTGATGATCATATCGATGAGAAAGGCTTATATTGCTATCCAACGTTAGGTGGAGTGGATTGCTATAAACGCCCGATCAAGCGGAATGTTCGACAGGCTGTCGGATATGAGGGGCCACCCCCTCCTCAAAGTGTGAATGAGTAATTATGATGAAGAAATATGTGGCATGGTTAATTACGCACTCTTATTTAGTGTAATGTTGGTCTCGATTTTGTGGGATCCTAATCATTCGAGATGGCAGTTTAAATACTCTGCTTATAGTGCGGTAGGGTTCTTATGTTTAATATTAAGTTTGAACCCACTAAAAGCAATGTTTCCTAGATGGATTTTGATTCATCGTCTTAATCGACACCGCCAAGAAATTGGAGTTTCTGTGTTTTCATATGCTATGATACATGCTCTATGTTTTGCTATTGGTAGTGGGAGTATCAGCAGATGGTTAAGTGCTGCCAATAACCCTCGGTTTATGAGTGTTATGTTGGTGAGTATGCCAATTTTTTGTATTCTGGCAATAACAAGCACTCAATTTAGTAAGATAAAACTTGGGTTTAAAAATTGGAAGCGATTGCATCGGTTGGTATATCTCGCTGAGGCTGGGGTGATTGTTCATCTGGGAATGAATGGAAAGTCTATGTTGGCGTTAATGGTGTTTCTGCCATTGGTCTTGGTGCAATTGTTTCGAGTGGCTAATCGCGATAACCTTCAATAGTCACCCGTCAAATCTAGATAATTTATTGACTTTTATTTTTTGGTTGCATATATATCTTTACATAAAGGAGATATTTGTATGAAAAAACTTTTGAAAGCCCTATTAATTATTGGATCAATTTTTTATCTTGGAAACGTTAACGGTGCTATTGCGGAAACACCATTTAAAGACTGTTCGGATGTTTGGGGTGTTGTTGGAGAGTTCTGCGACGTTCAAACGTTGACAGTGTTGGCGCAGGTAAGCTCAAAAGTTGCAGCAGATCCGAAACGGCAATTGCAAGTAATAAAAGAATGGAAACATAGAAGTGGGGTGTTGGTTGCAATGTTTGGGAATCCAACGAAAGAAGATTCGGAGTTTTTCAGAAAAATCCCAGGAAAGTATCAAAACTTTGATGCTTGTGCATATCAAGACGTTTTAGATCTCTTAACTGGTTTTGCGCGTGGTAGGTTAACCCCGGAAGAACTGACTGCTCTGAGTGCTAACATGAAGGATAAGATTCAGAAACATTCTCAATTAACGGCAACTGATCGAGAGGTTTTAAGTTGGTTTATGCCGGACAAGTCAGTATTAGAGTTATCTGAAAAGCTCGGTAACGGATATTTGAGTGGGGAGTGTCAGTGTGAGGCTCGATTCTTGACGGATCAGAGTAATCGATTTAGGACATGTGTTTGTTTTCGTCGGTTGTCTGACAGTGATTTGCGGCGAATTACACCGCGAATTTTAAATGGTGCAGACCAGATTGAGTCGTCTGGACCATTGATAACACTTTATATGGCCCACATTGATAAAAACTTTAAAGCTGTATTTATGCCGATGAGATACTCAAATTCTGAGTTGCGAACACTGTTGGTTCAATCATTAAAGCCTGAGTTGGATTCCAATCGACTAACGGGAAGTGATCGAGTTAAATTATCAAGTCTGTTTATGCTTCTTGGGTATTGGAGTGAAGCAGATACCGCTTTATTACAAGTAGTAGAAGAGAGTAACACTGTATCTGATTATGTATCCATGAGGATTTTGTACGCGCTATATCAAAACGTTACGAAGCCAATTATTCGTACGGGAAAAGTATTATGTTGGCCTGGTATTAAGTCGGGAATTGTAAAAAACCCATAAAAACAAGATATAAATAGTAGAAAAGTAAGTTTTTATGAGATTT
>DITM01000002.1 GCA_002422845.1 Candidatus Paracaedibacteraceae bacterium UBA6184 | reverse complement strand
AACACGCCTCAAACCCACATCGGATTATACTTGAACAACTACGCTACTTTCATATAAAATCCTACAACTGTTTTATATCATTTTTTCAACCGAGCTTTATGTATGAAATCCATTTTTATGATGGCAATGCTGATAGTACTATCAAGCATATCTGCTAAAAAATTCAACACCTCATACATAGAGATACCGACCCTATATGGAAAAAACAAAGTAGCCTCCGGCTTAATATATGTGCGCACTGGAAATTCAACTGTATTAGAACAACCTTTCGGCTATGCCGATTATTTAAAGAAAACTCCATTTGCGTCAACAACTCAGATTTACATTGGCTCTTTAAAAAAACAATTCATTGCCGCTGCCATTTTAAAACTAATGAGCGAGAACAAACTTGATCTTCACGCTCCCGTAAGCACATATCTAAAATTTAACACGACACTCACTGCAAAAGACCCGGCTTGGCCACAGCATACAACTCTGCATCATTTGCTAACTCACGTTTCAGAAGTTCGGGCAAACCCTCGCGACCCAAAATCTAAAATGCCACCTTTATCCTACTTAGATCGTGTGTACAGTGAAAGCCTGTCTCCAAGCCAGCCACTTAAATTTACCTACAACTCTGCAGCATATGCTTTACTTGAATTGATCATCGAAACCACTAGCGGTCAACCTGCATCAGACTATATTACTGAAAATTTTATTAAACCACTTAATATGGAGCATACCGTCTTTCATGGGCCAGATATTCCAAACAGAGTACGGCAAAGTTTTGCTAATAACCTATGTTACCCTTATCACTTTTTACACAATTGCAACCAAGTCATAAGCACCTATGACCCTAATAAAGCCCGCGTGTTCGGAGTCGCAGACATGATTTCAACAGCCGAGGACTTGTGTAAATGGAATACTGCTCTGCACTCGGGAAAGGTTTTTGGCACAAATTCAATAATCGCGAATCGTTTACTGCAACTCATGCGTGGGCTATATACGGTGGATGAGGAGGGGGATAGCTATTACGGATATGGCATAAAAACATACGTCCGGAACTCTAAGCCTATTTATTGGCATGAAGGACTGGTAACCGGCGCATCTGTTTATTTAGAATACGACCCCACAACCGACACTCATGTTATTATCCTCTCTAATAACACAGGTTTTAGTTTTAACTCTAAAACAGGGGCTTACGCTTTAGACAAAGCTAATTGTGCTTTTTGATAAAGTCTCGAACCTGGGGATAGATATCTTTGCGCCATCGACTGCCGCTAAAAATACCATAATGCCCTACGTCTAATCTTAAAAAATGATCCCGATTAAACTCAGGAATGTTAGAACACACCTTGTGTGCCGCATACGTTTGTCCCAAGCCAGTAATATCATCATTTTCACCTTCAATGGTCATTAAGGCTGGCTTGGTCACCGACTTAAAACTAAATAGCTGTCCTTTGTAATCCATTTCATCTTTTGCGACAAGATGCTGTTTAAAAACTTTATCGATCGTTTGAATATAATATTCTGAAGGCAAATCCATTACTGATAAATACTCATCATAAAACTCTCGATGAGCCTTTACAGACTTATTATTGTTATTTGCCACATTCTGAATGTGCTCATAATGTTTTTCCAAGTGAGTCTTTAAATTCATTTGAATAAAGCCCCCCAAGAGCAAATTGCCAGGCGTTACATTACGTTTTGCTCCCGGCGCATAATGCGGAATCTTAGATACCATGTATTGTTCAAACCAAGACATAGGCAAACGCTCTGCTAGCTTATTCACAGTGGTGGGATTAATGCGTGTATCTACAGGGCCTCCCATTAAAATCATCGACGCAGGTTGATGAGGGGCATCTTTTTCTGCCAAAACAGCCGCCGCCATTAGTACCGGAATACACGGTTGACAAACGGCCAGGACATGAATCCCCTTACCTAAAAATGCATAGAAATCATCCAGATACTCAACATAAGTATCCAAACTAAAATCTCCCTCAGACAGGGGAACATTATAGGCACTAATCCAGTCCGTCACATATACCTTATGATCCTGCAGTAACGTATGTATCGTATCTCTCAGCAACGTGGCATAGTGCCCAGATAAAGGCGCCACAACTAACACCGTAGGTTGATCAACAGTATACTCAGCCTTTTCAAAAACTTTTAAACGGCAAAATGGCTTCTCAAATACAGTTTTTTCTATAACTGTATATTTTTTCTCATGAACTTCTACGCTGGTAATATTAAATTCGGGACGTTTATTCGGGCGAGTCCATCGATGAATAATTTCAAATACAGCACCAGCAGCTCGCATATGGCGACCCGAAAATCCTAATGAAGATGATAAAAGCGCTTCTTTCGCTGTTTTACTCACATCGTGGATGGGGCTCCAATACGCCCTAACTTTATCCCGTTGATAACAATACATAAGGACCTTCCTGTTGCAACTTAATATGCTACAAAAAAAACCTTAACAAACCCTTAAGATGTGTCGTTTAATTTGACAGATCGGGGGCTTTCCCCTTGCGAGATTTATACGCATAATAGATTTGTACCGCCTCTTTAAGAAGATTAGAGCGGCTATTTTTATCAATTTTTTTCAACATATTCCAATTTTCGTCCGTATATTTAAGAGAAACTCTCCATTGTTCGCTTGGCAATAAATTACTCTTCGGATCAAAGGGTTTGTTTGCAAACACCATAAGCTCTGCCAATCTACGCTTTGCTAAGCCAGGGAGAGTTTTGTCTTCACCCCCCCCCCCCCCGNNCCCTCCAGGGCGCAAAGAAATCATAAGAAGCCTCTATTCTGCCCTCATTAATATGCTTCACCAATAATGAACGACCAATCTCGGAATACCCCATATTGTATGTTAACGATGTAAGCGCGTCCAATTGATGAGGCTCTAATCCATCAGGGTCAGTCAAGTAAGGGCGAATATCATTAGCGGAAATAAGATCATCTTGCAATAATTCCAATGCTTGGTCCTGCGTTAGATCTTCTAAGAATTGCTCCCTATCTGCAACTACATGACCATACCCTACAGTTGGAACCCCAGCAGGACAGCGATATGTCTTTGGAAAAAATCCTTCAAACTGAGAAATCAAGGACAGAGTTTGATGGGTACACCAATGATCTTTTGTTCCCCATTTACTGGCAAGGAACACCAATGGGACAAGCAAGAAAAATCTAAATATTAGCATAAATGTGTTCAACGTGATCAATGGCACTGTCTGCTCTCAAACTAGATAACTTACTAGAATATAGCGATAAAATATTATAACTTCAAGAGGGCAGTCTTTAGAAATTTATACTATTTGTTTCTCAGTCAACAACGCTTGTAAT
>DITM01000054.1 GCA_002422845.1 Candidatus Paracaedibacteraceae bacterium UBA6184 | reverse complement strand
AAACCGTTATCTGGTACAGCCCCTTTAATTATTACCGAGTACTCCTATGGGGTATACAGTCAAGGAATTGAGGCGAAAAAGCCAAATGCAGGTCTTCCGAGTATCCCCAACTTGGGCGGAAACTCCCCCTCAAAAATTATACATTTATGTCTTTACTGCAATCACGCCAACGGTTTCCCGTCCATCGTATAGGGCATCATCTGGGTATATCCCCTTGCGATCCAAATATTCAATACGCTCAATATGAAAACCTGCATCCTCAAGAACAGCTCGAGTCTCACTCAGGCTCAACAAATTAATGACCGAACTTACGTCTTTCTTTCGCGCATCATCAAAATGCTCCATCCCCGTCATCACACCTGGCCAGGGATGACCATTGCGTTTGCGCTCTAAATATACTGGTATGAACTTACGCATCGTACCAAAGTATGGGGATTCGTTGGTCATAAATAACTTTCCACCCGGTATTAACCATTGAAAAAGTGTTCGTGCTGCATTCATCCAATCATTCGGCGGAAAAAAGTGTAAAACTCTACAGATTAAAACAGCCCCTAATGAATTGGGTTGAAACTGCATTTGCTCTGGAAACCTGCCCGGTAAAGGCATAATATACGGCAACTGCTGCTCAGTAGCTCGCTGTAAAATGATGTCTAAATGCCTGGGATCTAAATCATTGGCGATAATATCAATCTGCCGCGAAGCTGCCTCTAACACAACATGCCCATATGCCGCACCAATATCGATGACGGGCGCAGTCACACTTTGAGCAAAATTTAAAAAGGCATGACCGATAGGATCAATATGGGTTGTCATATACCCCATTTGATTCTGAGTAGGTTCATAATAATCGCATTTGCGCTGTTTTAATAGGTGTAACGTCATATGATCACCATAACAAATTTTTTTCCTGTTGCAAAACAATTACAGAAGAATATATATAAATATAGAAACATACTCAGAATAGGCTGTTAAAAGGAGTTCTTTAATGAATAAACGCGCTGTCTTTTCTTCTTTTATTGGAAATACTATCGAATTCTATGATTTTGCATTATATGGCGCCTTAGCTGGATTATTTACAACGTTATTTTTCCCCAACTCCGACCCCGTATCAACTCTTTTTCTGAATGGAGTTGGCGTATTTTCGATTGGCTTAATCGCACGCCCCTTAGGTGGCCTAATATTTGGGTATATCGGCGATCGCTATAGCAGGCGTCTTGCCCTTAGCTTGTCCATGTATTTAATGGCAATCCCAAGCTTTGTTATTACAATTCTTCCAACCTATCAAACTATCGGCATACTTGCGCCCATTATTTTAGTGAGCGTCCGAATTTTACAAGGGGTTTGCACCGGAGGAGAATACAATGGCGCCGCTATTTTTGCCCTAGAACATCAGGATCAGAAACACCGCGGACTTGTCAGCGGCATGATGACAGCATCATCCGCATCAGGTCTGTTGCTTGCAACGATTGTTTCATTTATTTTTACCAATAATACATTCCCAGAATGGACCTGGCGAATTCCATTTTTATTTGGAACGTGCATTGCATTGTTTGGCTACTATGTTCGTCGCAAAAATTTAGAAAGCCCCGAGTTTCAAAAGGCTCTACAAGAAAAAACCTTCATAACCGCCCCTATTTTAGATGCGTTTCGTCACTATAAACTTCAGATGATAACCACTGCTTTGATTGCAGGACAAACCGCAGTTCTTGCCTATATGATGTTTACACTGATTACCCCCACATCTATCATAACTGAATTACACAAATTTACTCGCAATGAAATCTATACGTTAAGTTTGATCGGACTGATATCATTTGCCTGCATGTGTATACTTTCCGGTTATTATTCAGATAAAATAAAAACAAACAAAGTTTATATTATGATTACTGCGGCAATTCTATCCGTTTTACTGATTGCCCCCATATTTTCATTGCTGCTATCAGGTTCCTTTATGCAAGCCGTATTAGGGCAACTAATGTTTGGCTGCTTAACAGGATTACATGCCGGACCTCAACATATTTATATGCAAGAGCTATTTCCAAATACGAATCGATACAGTGCCGTTTCATTTAGCTTTTCCTTGGGTACAGGTATTTTAGGAGGTCTAACACCTCAGATTTCAAAACTTATGATTCAAAATAACGGAAGCCCAGCTCTGTGGGTGATGATAACTTCTTCTATATTATGTGTTTCGCTCTTGTACATTCAACGATTCAATCAATTTAGAATTACTCAAAAATTTTAGGATAAATATGTCATCAATGAAACCATTTTTTAATCGTTGTTTGCTTGCAAAAGACTTTATTTTAACAAACCCTATATTTGAGCATATTTATATTGGTGTCTTCCGAAGTATTAATGGAGTGCCCGATTTCTATGCGTGCAACAATATCACTTGGATGGAAGAATACATCACAAAAGAATTGTGGTTTGTAGACCCCATCGTAAAAGATGGATTGTTAGCCGCAGAACCTGAAAAAGAAACCCTGTTAAGCTGGACAATGAGCATGACAGATAGCAGCTTTTTAGAATATCGGAACGCATTCATAGGGCACGTAAAAGGATTCTCAAAAGTACTAAAACATACATTTCCAAATGAATCAGAAACCATCGTTATTGGGATAGGGTTATATCCCGAATATATCTCAGCAGACAAGCCATTAAACGTAAATGCTATTTTTAAAACGGCCGAAGAAAGAATCATCGAGTTTATAAATTTAGATTTCAACGTATAGCGTAACGCTGGCAACATTGTGCTCATTCATTTGAGATAATTCGACAGGGTTCGGAGACGTGTTATAAAGATCAACCTGCGGTTATGCGGCCCAAGGCAGTATGCACCGGATCCGCAGGTTAGAGCCGGTTCCTAGATGCTGTAATGTCGAGAGAGGGCAGAGCCCACCAACACCGCAGCAGATAATGGACCGTGTGGATTACCCCATTTAAAGCTACAGGGAACGCAGTTGGGACAGTGGTCAAACCGGTGGTAAACCGTGCAGAGTTCGATTGAGCTGGCCAGCGGCAGCAAGCGAGCTGCGGAGATGTTAACAGAGCCTGTGTTGATGTTGGCAACGGAGGGTGCGTTTAGAGTTGTGAAACCAGCGCTGACTGCTGCAAAGACAGGGCTAAAAACAGCCACAAACACGGTTAGACAACTTGAGGTGAGTGTAGACAGAGCAGCCTTCCTAAGAGACATCATAGTCGAGTTCCCTTTGTTGCCCTTAAGATAGGTACCAAAGCTCCTGGTGCAGCCACAACAACCCTAGAAACAGCAATGGGAAAACCCCAGCTCCAGTCGTTTCAGAAGCTGGGGTCAGTGGGGCTCCTTCCACAGTTAACGGAAATTCCTTGCAAAGTAAAAAACCAAACCATATATATAAAATAACCAAGGATGCAGAAGTGTACAAGATTGGTGAAAGTGGGCAAGGTGTAAAAAAAGAGATGGATTATCAAAACGTGCTGACGAACAAGTAAGAAAGCTAAGAAAAACTGATCCTGATTCTCATTATGAATCAAAAATATTGCGTACGTATCCTGATAAAGCAACGGCTAAAAAATTTGAAAATAAAATAAGGGGCTGTACCAGATAAC
>DITM01000037.1 GCA_002422845.1 Candidatus Paracaedibacteraceae bacterium UBA6184 | reverse complement strand
TCTATGTTATCTGGTACAGCCCCTAGTTTTAATCCTGTCCAATTTTTTGGTAGTTACTATATCGAAAATATGCCGAAACCTTGGAGACTGCCCAAAAACAATTGTGTTGCTAAGTTTTTTATTAAGGATGAAACTAAATCGAGAGTACAAACTAGCGGAAAGCTGAGCGCTATGGCTCAAGATGATTCGTCTTCTGCAATGCAAGCAAAGTCTATCGATCTAGAACTCCAATCAGATTTAAGTGTGTTTGAGGCTATTTTCTATAACAATCCACGCGTATCTAAGAATGATTTACGTCAGGATAATAGTGGTCATTGGTTCATTCAATAGTCAGATAAGGGAAAAGCTTTTGATGAATTTATTAATACTTTCGGTGGATTACGCAGTGCCTATAATTGTTTAAACGATCTCTTCTGGCGAGAACTATTAAGCCATTTGGCAAGAACTGATTTAGCAATGCCAAAGCTTGATTTCCAGAAATATTTATGTGATCAATCACTAACAGAAAAAAGATTTAAAGAGCTCGTTGGAAGAACTAAAGAAACGTTCATAACAAGTGAAAATCCTATGATAATTTCCGAATACATCTCTAAAAGAAATGACGAGCTAGAAACCCTAATAAAACTTAGTGTTTTAGAGCGTTCTGATAACGGTGATGTTTGTCTTTCTCCTTTTGTTAATGCAAGGCTTCCGAAGTGCTGGCATGAAGTTTGGATTTTGGGTTCTTTATTAAGGAAAGATCCTGATACTTTTTATTACTTGCCACAAACAGACATTTTTTATGGTGATCAAAACAAGGATAATAAAAATGAAATTGATTTCATTTGTGTTTTTAATGGAAGATTGATTGTTGGAGAGTCCAAAAGAAGTTCAAGCGGTTTTACTGTAGATATTATTAATAATTTGCTTAAAATTGCACAACATATTCGAGCAGACATTGTTATGTTAGCATATGAAACAGATGATACTAACATCAAAAACTTTACGTCTAATATTGATACGTTTGGAATTGAAATTCAGTTTAAACAAATTTTTGAATAAAATTAACGGTTGTTGGGGCGACTATGGAAAAGCGGAGAGAAAACAAATGCTCAATGGTGCACGCTTGGGATTTAGCTTAGTCTGCTATGTATTAAATAATCTGACCATTCCAAAGTTCTTGTAAGAAAAGTTCGGATATACATGTAGGCTTATTCCATCAATGTTCATTATTCGTTTAACGGGCTCTAGCACCACTACAATTGATAATCGTGGTTTATGCTCTGTTGCAAACGCTACCAATCCGTTTAAATCATGTTTTCCGACAGGTGCCGATATTTTTACTTCGATCGCAACATCCCCCTGCCCTAATATAAAGTCGACTTCAAGTCCGTTCTTTGTCCGCCAGTACTTGATGTCATATCGCTTTTTTTTAAGCTCTTTATATGCAAGAAGCTCTAAAAATACATAATGCTCTAAAGCATGTTCTGCATCACTTCCCTTAAGCAAGCGAATTTCTTTTTGTAATAGAAACTGAGCTAGACTCACGTCAAAAAAATAAAACTTAGGAGCGCTCATAATAAGTTGTCGAGAGGTACGTGGTGTGTATGGTGTGATCAGATGCCCTAACAACATATCGCAGATCAATGCTACATATCCCTGTGCTGTTTTAATGTTAACGCCACATTCTCTTGCTATATTGGAATAATTCAACATTTCACAATTGCTGAACGCAATGCTTTCAAGAAATCGATTGAAGGCTCCTAAGTTTCGAATTTGACCTTCCCATTGGACTTCTGGGATAATGTAATCAACGATATATCCTTCTAAACTACGGATAGGCACTTCCTCTGATAAATAATGCTGAGGTAACAAACCATGATTAAAGATTTTTAGTAAATTAAAATGAGGTAACTCTGGATAACATAATGGAACAAAAAGCTGCCGCCAAGCCCGACCACCCAACAGATTCGCACCCTTGTGCTTCAATCTTCGCAAGCTAGATCCACACAAAATAAATGAAATCCCCTTGATGTTTTCAATCATCCAGTGAACTTCATCCAGAATTTCTGGTACTTTTTGGACTTCATCAATAATGATTGGAGCATCTATAATAGATTGATAGGCCAGAAGTTCTTCTCGAAGTAATGACGGATTCCTACTATATCGCAAATAGGTTTCGTGATGCAAAAAGTCAATATATAAGCTATTGGGGTAAACTTGCTTTAAGTAGGTTGATTTTCCTGTTTTGCGCGCCCCCACAGAAATAAATTTTGTGACTTTGGCAATTCGAGTTTAAGTGTTTTTTTAAGCATTCTGGTTATTTACAATCCATATACACAAACTAATTATACTATTTTGTGTATTGCTAATCAAGAATTACTTGAATATTAATCCACCACCACCCCCTCATTTTGACGATCAAATTTTTTGTTCATCCGCTCCTAAAATAATTAAACGCTCCATTCATAATTTCTTCGAATGCAATCTTGGGCACCGTCAACTTAACTTAGATGGAGCATAAGAAAGGTGGTAATAGGAAATTTTAGATATGAAGGATCTGAGATGCCGCATTATCC
>DITM01000092.1 GCA_002422845.1 Candidatus Paracaedibacteraceae bacterium UBA6184 | reverse complement strand
AGGGACAGGGATTCGAACCCTGGATGCCTTTCGACACGCCGGTTTTCAAGACCGGTGCTTTCAACCGCTCAGCCATCCATCCGCAAACAGATATACGGAATTTTTGAATCAAAGGCAAGGATTTTTTATAAAATTTTTTGAAAAAAAATGCTTGATCTTTATTTCTGAAAACGATAATGTTGCCTCGTTGCCCGGATGGCGGAATGGTAGACGCAACAGACTTAAAATCTGTCGATCCTAGTGGTCGTGGGGGTTCAAGTCCCCCTCTGGGCACCACACATTAACTCATAAGAATTCATGCCCCGCTATAAATTTACAATCGAATATGATGGCAGCAATTACCATGGCTGGCAATATCAAGATAACATCCCCACACTTCAAAATGAAATCGAAACAGCTATTTTTAAGATAACTCACGAACACGTACGTCTTCAGGTTTCTGGACGAACAGATGCCGGTGTGCATGCATTGGGGCAAGTTGCCCATGCCGATATCAAAAAAGAAATAGATCCCTTTCGGTTCAGGCACAGCTTAAATCATTTTTTTCAGAACAAGGGAATCTCTATCCTTGAAGCTGAAATAATGGACGATTCGTTTCATGCCAGGTTCAGTACAAAAGCTCGAACCTATGTGTATAAAATCATCAATCGCAGGGCTCCTTTAACCATTGATTTAAATCGCGCATATCATGTCCCGCTTCCTCTAAATGTAGATGCGATGAATCAGGCCGCACAGTTTTTAATTGGACATCATGATTTTACAACGTTTCGAGCCGCATCCTGCCAAGGATTGTCTCCTTTCAAAACATTAGAAGTTGCTGAATTCAGCAAAACAGGGGATTTGATTGAATTTCACACCCGTTCAAAATCATTTTTACACCATCAAGTTCGAAATATGGTTGGGGCTTTATGCCTCGTTGGACTAGGAAAATGGCAGCCAATTCAAGTACAAAACGCGCTTATTGCAAAAGACCGCGCCGCAGGTGGCCCAACTGCACCACCAGAGGGGCTTTACTTAAACGAAATAATCTATTAGTATGTGCCAGATAATTAGAAAAAAGACCAATGACACCGTTACAAAAAATATTTTCACTCCCTGCTCTACTTGTTTTGAGTGTCTTCGTGTCAGAAGTTGCCTTGGGGCTTTATACGCCCGCACTTCCTTATATCGCTCAATACTTTGACGTTTCAAATGATTTGGCTCAAATGACGCTCAGTATCGCGTTGGTTGGGTTTGGTTTAGGCTCTCTTACACACGGCCCCATTTCAGATGTCCTCGGACGCAGGTTCGTTTTACTTGGCGCGTTTATCATCTTTATTCTTGCAACATTTGCATGCGCATCTTCATATTCCATTTATGGTCTTATCATTTCCAGATTCTTCCAAGGTTATGGAATTGGGGCTGCACCTATTATCGCGTTAGCTGTTATTCGAGAAGTCTACCCACCTCAAACAGCCAACCGCCTAATGTCCCTCACAGGTGGTGTTATTGCTTTAGCTCCTGCCATTGCACCCAGCATCGGTGGCTTTTTAACTCAAAGCTATGATTGGAGAGCTTGCTTTTATGTATTGTTATGGGCTGGAGTTCTGTTGTTTTTCCCTTTGTGGTTTTACATGCCAGAAACATTAAAACGATCAGAAGATAAACCTCTTACTCTGAATGGTTTTTTTAAAGATTTAATGTCGGATACAAAGGCGCTTACTTTAAATTCTCACTTCTTAACCGTGGTCACTATCTCCTCATTAATGGTTGCCTGTATTTGGATGTATATTGGAATAGCTCCGTTTGCGTTTCAAATGATGGGCGTCACCCCCTTAGAGTTCGGATTTTATTACGCAATTACAGTTTCCGGATATATCCTGGGATCGTTTGTTAATACCTGTTGGGGATACCGATTTAGCTTTCAATCATTGTTAGTCTTTGGTTTTTCAGTCATCATTGGTTTTTCATTTGTATTACTGCTATTGGATGCATTCACTATCCAGTCTCCTCTTTTAATCTCGCTATGTGTGGCGGCTCATTCCTTTGGCTTGGCCTTCATATTCCCAATCACGAATACTTTGGCCATGAAGGTCGGAACAAAAGGTGGTCTCACCGCATCCATCCTAAACGGCATGGAAATTTTTATCAGTTCTGTTGCAGTCTTTAGTATTAGCGTTGAAGATTCTTCTAATTTTGTATATATTTCGTTGATTCGCTTACTCACCTGTGTTGTAGCGTTTGCGATCTATAAGTTTTGGATTGCGAATCGAATGAAAACATTATTACAAAAGGACTAACACTATGGGGGCATCTCCAACCCACCGTACGATTGGACTCATTTCAGCCATCTCACTTGTTGCAGGTAACTTGGTTGGATCTGGAGCCTTTATGCTGCCATCTGCCCTAGCCAGTTACGGTTCCATCAGTTTATTGTCCTGGGTATTTACGTCAACTGGAGCTTTGGTATTAGCGTTAATCTTTGCAAAGTTCAGCATGAAATTTCAAGCAACGGGTGGCCCTCATGTCTTTGCAGGTGCAGCTTTTGGCTCGCACGTTTCATTCTTTGTCGCTTGGGGATATTGGATGTTAACCTGGATTGGTAACGCCGCTATCGTTGTGGCTATGTATGGATACCTTAGCGATTTATCCGATGGACGGTTAACATCATCACAACTATTTTTCATCGGGCTATGCGTTCTATTCATCATTACTTTAGTAAATTTACGAGGACTTAAAGAAGCCAGCTTTATTCAAAATTTAGTCACCCTATTAAAACTAGTTCCAATGGTCTTAGTCCCCATTGCAGCCTTTTTCATCTTTGACCCAGAGCGTTTAACGCATTTTGTTCCAGAAGGCAAAACAGCCTTTAGTGCCTTTAATGGTGCCGCCCTATTAACTTTATGGAGCTTTGTTGGCATTGAATCTGCAACCGTCCCTGCAGAAGACGTTAAAGATCCCCACATTACCATTCCAAAAGCAACCATTTATGGAACTCTTATTGCCGCCGTTATTTATATCTTGGGCAACTTAGCTTTATTAGGCGCCGTTGACCACAATGAATTGGCTCAATCCAGCGCTCCGTTTGCACTGGCTGCGGATAAAGTATTTGGTGGATTGTTTTGGGGTAACGTGGTTGCTGCTGCTGCGGTGATTTGTTGCATAGGAACCTTAAACGGATGGATGCTGGTCGTTGGACAAATTCCATTTGGTGCTGCAAAGCAAGGTTTGTTTCCAAAGTTCTTTGCACATCAATCCAATCGTCGGGTTCCAATCTATGGAATTATCATTTCAGCAATTTGCATGGGATGCATTTTAACCATGACGTTTGATCCTGATTTAAGTGAACAATTTTCCTTCATCGCGGAATTAGCAACAACCACAATATTATTACTATTCATCGTAATGCTACTAGCCTTTGGAAGGCTTATTCAAAAAGGTGTCTTTATTAGCCATATCGATCGCATTTTATTAATACTGGGCGTTGCCTATACCAGCTGGACATTATACGGAGCAGGCTTGAAAATGGCTGTACTTTCAGCTATTGTTGTAATTTCAGGCGCACCCATGTATATATATATGCGTAAAAAGCTACCCAAAACAAATTAAGGATATCTGATATGAATCACATTTTGATTTTACCCCTGTTAGACCTCATCAATGGGTTATTAGGATTCTATCAGCTTTTAATCATCATTGCTGTTATCGTCAATTTATTAGCGGCATTTAATATTTTAAATACTTATAACCGTGGCGTATTTGTGTTTGTAACCACACTCAATCGCTTTACTGATCCCGCTTTATATCAAATTCGACGCTTGATCCCAACGATGGGCGGTCTTGATTTTTCTCCTGTCATAGCAATATTTTTAATAAACGTATTGCAAAATATTGTTCGACAGATCCATATGTATTTAAGTTAACATGACCGCACTACTAATCAACGGACTTACAATTTCCGA
This sequence comes from Candidatus Paracaedibacteraceae bacterium UBA6184, assembly GCA_002422845.1. Lineage (GTDB taxonomy): Bacteria > Pseudomonadota > Alphaproteobacteria > UBA6184 > UBA6184 > Bodonicaedibacter. The sequence continues at coordinate 3,412 of DITM01000092.1, read as the reverse complement.
AGACATCCGAAACACCGTCAAAAGTTCGGCAGCTGATTTTTTTTCTAAGTATGCCCTACACCCCGGCTTAGCCGTAATTTTGGTTGGTGAAAACCCAGCAAGTTTATCGTACGTTAATATAAAACTAAAGCGATGCGGGGAAATTGGCATTCATGCTGAGTTATTAAAATTTGATGCCTATGTATCCGAAGATACTGTCATTCAAGCCATCGACTCACTCAACGCACGACATGACATTCATGGAATTATCATTCAATTGCCACTCCCACCTCACTTGTGCGCAAACACTTTAATTGATCATGTCTCTCCTCAAAAAGATGTCGATGGTCTTCATCTGCATAACATTGGTGCACTTCACAGTTCACGTCCTGGTATTGTACCGTGTACACCCAAAGGCGTTTTAACCTTATTAAAAACCCTTCCGATGACATTAAAAGGCAAACATGCCGTGGTAATTGGCAGGTCACTAATTGTTGGACGCCCAATGGCTGCGTTATTGCTTAAAGAACACTGTACGGTCACACACATTCATCGATATTCAGAAAACTGGGCATCGTTAACTCAAAAGGCCGATATTATTGTTGTCGCCACGGGGGTTCCTGATCTATTAAAAGCAGAACACATTAAACCTGGGGCAGTGATCATTGACGTGGGCAGCACTCGTGTTATTCATGATGATGGTTCGTCTACATTTGTAGGGGACGTTGCGGCTGATGTCTCTGAAAAAGCCGGATATATAACACCCGTTCCAGGGGGCGTTGGCCCCATGACGGTTGCAATGCTATTACAAAACACCGTTGATACGGCATGGAGCCAAACACAATGACAGATGATAATTCTTCTAAACATACATTTAAAAAACCCGTTCAAAAACGCAGAGATACCGCAACCCTTTCAAAAGCAAAAGGAAAAACGGTCTCTCAACAACGTTGGCTAATGCGCCAACTGAATGACCCTTATGTACGCGCAGCCAAAGAACAAGGCTACCGTTCCAGAGCCGCCTTTAAATTGATCGAAATCGATGATAAACATCACTTGTTAAATCCTGGCATGCGGATTGTTGATCTTGGGTGCGCACCGGGTGGATGGACGCAAGTTTGCGTGGAACGATTAAAGCTGTTACATCAAAAAAAAGGACAAGTCATTGGAATTGATCTGCAAGAAGTTTCTCCCGCCATCGAGGGAGCAACTTTGTTACAGGGTGATTTCACAGACCCCATTTTACAACAACAACTTTCAGCCTTGCTTACGGGCCCCGTGAATGGCGTCATCAGCGATATGGCACCCTCGTCAACGGGACATGAACAAACTGATCACTTGCGCATTATGGGATTGACAGAAATTGCGTTAGAGTTTGCTTTAACAGTCTTATCCCCAGGGGGCTTCTTCATCGCAAAAGTATTACAAGGGGGCAGTGAAAAAGATTTATTAAATTCCTTAAAGCTGTATTTTGAAAAAGTAGTTCACGCAAAGCCTCCCGCTAGTCGAAGAGATTCAAGTGAGTTATTTGTAGTAGCAAAAGGCTTTAGAAACGTAGTAAAATAACACATAAAAAAAGAGTAATATTGTGCGCAATGTTTTTTGTATTCTTGCTGTCTTAAGTATCCTTATAACGCCGAATGGGGGGGCATCGTCAGACCCAGCAACACCTCAGACAGCTCCTGCCAAAAAGTTGTTTGTTATGCCCGACACTTATAAAAAATATACATTATCGTTTGGCGATCCAAATGCCCCCATTAAAATTCACAAGTTCTTTTCATTTTCATGTTCATCTTGCTTAATGTTTCACAAACATCACTTTCCAGTTATTTTTGATCAATTTATCAAAACCGGAAAAGCCTATTGGACATTAGTCCCCTATGTTATGGACGTTGATACGCTGTATGTAATGGCGACCGTCTCAACCTGCCCTGATGATGTAAAACTGCATGCCTATGAAACAATTTTGGACAGCGCATTAAACTGGACAGAAGACGATAACAAAGAAAAAATCATCCAAGCTCTCAAAGCATGTGGCATTAGCGACGATGTCATTGAACATACTCTTTCAGAGACTAATTATGAAGTCGTACTTCGCGATAGTTTTGATTTTCAAGAATATATCCAAATTGATGGCACTCCCACTCTATTCATCAATGGTGAAGAAATCCCTGGCATCCCTGGATCTAAAAAACTCACCCATATCATCACGGATATGTTAAATAGTAATAATGGAGACGCTCAATGAACACACTAAATACTATTTCCTATTGGATCGCGACATGGTTTAAAGTTGGATTGTGGCCTAAAATGCCTGGCACTTGGGGATCGTTAATGGCAATTCCTGCGGCAGCACTATTGTACTTTATCTTTGATGTAAAAGGCTTAATGATCGCCACGTTCATCGCATTTATCTTAGGCATCGTATCAAGCTATTTTGTTTTATACTCTACACTTGACTCAGACCCATCATTTATCGTGATTGATGAAGTCGCAGGACAATGGCTAGTCTTATGCGCCGCTGGTAATGATATTCGTTTTTGGATTGTTGGGTTTGTATTATTCAGACTATTTGATATTTTAAAACCATATCCCATCAAACAGATCGAAACTTACTTTGCAGAAGGATCTCAATTGTCCAAAGCAACTGGAATCATGGTGGATGACATTGCAGCTGCAATTTATGCAATCGCATGTCTGTGGGCGTTAAGATTGATGTTTAGCTAATAGAGACACCCTTGCAACGTGCACCTGCACCTGCACCTCTGATACTGCATCCGATCAGCCCTGACCTCAATATCTATGCGCCAGGTGGTATCTGCCATCATCAAATTGCACCATAATATACCCTTCGTTGAAGAAAATGAGGTTTTCAAGTTATTGATGCTGGAGTCAGTTCGTTTTATAACGTATGCCCAGAACAGACCGAATCTAACTCAATCAACAACAACTCTCAGGGCGCCCCCCTCTCTCATTTTTAAAAACACAAACTCTTGACTTCTTTGACAAGAGTCCTTATCTATCAATTAGATTAACTATAGGAGACACACACATGAAACACATACTTCAATCACTACTAATGACAACTGTACTTACCTTACCCACTGCTTTCGCTTCAGATCAAATGCCTGGTTTCAATGAATCAACAACTAGTGCCTTTGTAACCCCCGAATCAAATCCTCAAGTTTCTGTAACAGCTCAGCTTGAGAACTTGCTTACAAAGGATTCATTTGATGACATATTGAATGCCACCTTTGCAACAGAGCTTTGGACAAAAAAGATCAGCAAGGATGAGTGTACTGCTCTTGTTGCTCTCATTAACAAACATCCAACATTTACTGGCACTCAGAAATGTATATTACAAGACCTATTAGCCAACGTAACACCACGTTATATTGAAGATGCAGAAAATGGATTATGCAATCTTGGATCT
>DITM01000032.1 GCA_002422845.1 Candidatus Paracaedibacteraceae bacterium UBA6184 | reverse complement strand
CCTCCCCCCGCCACCACAACGTAATACAATCGGTATCTTTCAAAACAATCGTTTTTGAAAAGGTACACGTCATCGCAAAGATACCTTCGTCGTTCAAACTAGGATATGTTTCGCACAGCGCTGTGCTACTGAATATCCAGAATCGGTCTTACGTATCAGACGAAGATTAATAAAAATTGAACAGATTAAAGATTTTTCTGAACTTTGATAATTTCATGGTAAAATGTTGAAAAATGAAATTGTCTGATGTTTAAAAAAGCGTTTTTTCATATTATGAGCTGGGCGCTCTTGCTGATTACTGCAGGAGTGGTGGTCGGTTTTGTGGTGTTGTATTATCTTAATAAAGATCTGCCGGATCATTCGACGCTTAAGAATTATTCACCGCCTGTGTTAAGTCGTATCTTTTCTTCAGATGGTCGGTTGATTGGTGAGCATGCTCAAGAAAAGCGTATTTTTGTACCGTATGAATATATTCCTCCGAAAATTATCCATGCCTTTTTAGCAGCCGAAGATCAAAACTTTTTCTATCACATGGGCATTGATGTGATGAGTATCTTTAGGGCAGCCCTTACAAACGTTATGAGTAATGGCAAGCGTCCTGGGGGGGCGTCTACGATTACCCAGCAGGTGGCTCGTAACTTTTTCCTGACCAATGAATTAAGTTTAATACGAAAATTAAAAGAAGCCGTGTTAGCGATTCGGATTGAACAAGTTTTATCTAAAGAGCGAATTGTTGAAATTTATTTAAATCAGATTTTTTTAGGAAATCGGTCGTATGGGGTGGCTGCAGCTGCGCTTCGTTATTTTAATAAGTCTCTGGAAGATTTAACGGTGCCTGAGATTGCATTCTTAGCTGGGCTTCCCAAGGCGCCAAGTGCGTATAATCCAAAACGAAATCCACAAGCAGCGATGAATCGACGCAATTGGGTGTTAGAACGTTTGTGGAAAACGGGACTTATTGAAGAGAGTGAGTTTCGTGATTATGTCACGTACCCAATAGAGCTTGCTCAACGTGATGAAGCTGAAAATGTAAGGGCGGATTATTTTCAAGAAACTGTTCGAAAAGAGCTGTTAGATGTTTTTGGTGAAGATGCGTTTTATGGTGGAGGGTTGTTTATCAAAACATCTTTAGATACCCGCCTACAAACCATTTGTAACGAGGTGTTTCCAAAAGGATTGTTAGATCTTGATAAAAAACATGGTTGGCGAGGAGCAATTCGGAATATTCCGGAGGTTGAGAAAGGTCATAGTAATATTAAACATTGGATGGAATATTTACATGCCGTCAATGTTGAGTACATTCCGGAAGGTTGGCGTCTTGCGTTGGTGACGGAGTTATCGAAGTCTAAGACCACTGTGATTACAGAAGAGGGGTTTGGGATTATTCCAATGGATACGATGACGTGGGCGGGGACTCCATTAAAAAATGGAGTGCCGGGGGCATCTATCCAATCTCCTGATCAAGCGTTGAAAATAGGGGATCTTATTTTTGTATCCAAGATCAAAGACAACCAATATAGCCTGCAGCAGATCCCCAAGATTTCGGGAGGGATGGTTGTAATGGATCCCCACACAGGGCGAGTCTTAGCATTGACGGGTGGGTTTAGTTTTCAGCAGTCTCAATTTAACAGAGCAACGCAGGCGATGCGTCAATCAGGGTCTGCAATTAAACCCTTTGTATTTTTAACGGCATTTGAGCGAGGCGTTAAACCAACGGATGTTTATGTGGATGAACCGATCTCAATTCATTTGGGGCAGGGGCTTGGAATGTGGACGCCTAAAAACTTTATGAATGAATTTAAAGGGCCGATGACAGTGCGTCATGCATTGGAAACATCTAACAACATGATTACAATTAAACTAGCCCAAAAAGTAGGCATGAAGAATGTTGCGAAGGTCATTCGAAAAATGGGCATCATTGATAATCCTCCTATTCAATTAGCGTTAGTTTTGGGGTCTGGTGAAACGACGGTGTATAAAATGGCAACTGCGTTTGCAATTATTGCGAATGGGGGAAAGAAAGTTATACCCTCGGTTGTTGATTGGGTACAAGATAAGGAAGGGAAGATGCTGTATAAGCACGATGATCGCAAGGTTGATTTTCTGCGAGCATCCAGTTGGGATGGAAAAACAATCCCCAGCATTCCTGATACACGAGCGCAGGTGATTGATCCGGCGCATGCATATATGATTACGTCTGTTTTACAGGGTGCCGTTGAAAATAGTCCTGCGAAGACAGCCCTTGTTCCGGGGCAAATTGTGGCGGGAAAGTCTGGAACCACGAATGACTCTAAAGATGTTTGGTATATTGGATATTCTGCAAATCTAGTCGTTGGAATTTATCTGGGGTATGACGTCCCGCAAAACCTAGGTAAAATGGCAACGGGTGGGTGGTTAGCGGCACCTATCTTCAAAACGTTTATGGAAAAGGCTTTAGAAAATGAGCCGGCAATACCCTTTCAAGTTCCATCAAATGTGAAGCTGTATAGGGTGAACAAACATACAGGGCAATCAACTTTACCGAATGATCCAGATGCAATGTGGGAAATAGCATGGCAAAAAGATCGAATATTTGAAGCAGAGGAACCGGCGGGGGCATCAGATAAGATTGAGTCAGATCCAGATCGAGAGCCAGAAACAGAAGATCACCTCAGTTCTGTTCCTGCTGAACAACAACCAGCACATCCAGGAATTTTATAATGAAACACTTAATAATATACGGAAGCTCTGGCAACGGGGCGGGCAAGACAATGGGAGTGGTTAACACTCTGAAAGAACATTTGAATGCGGATCTTATTGATGTATCGCGATGCAATCTGAGCTTTTTTGATTATGCACATAGCAATAAAGACGATGATTTTCACGGGTTTGCACAACAGATGTCGTGTGCTGAAAACATCATCTTTGCAACGCCAGTGTATTGGTATGCGATGAGTGCTCAATTAAAAGTCTTCTTTGATCGATTGAGTGATTTGATTACGATTCGAAAACCTTTGGGTCGGCAATTAGAAAGTAAAGCGATGACGTTTGTGGCAACAGGGCACGATGAGTTAATACCTGAGGGGTTTGACGTGCCATTTAAACGCACGGCTGAGTACTTTAATATGCACTATAAACGTGGGTTGTATATCTGTACGAGTTCTAAGGTATATGATCTAAAAAAGGTAGAAGACATGGTTGTGCAGTTTGTGAAAAATCTTTAGTCAACTTTGATGTCCGATGGGCGTTGATTTTTATTTTGAAATAATGTATCATACGCCCCAAACGGTTCAAATAGATCGGTTGTTGAATGTGTGGGAAGATACTTAGTGTCGCACAACATATTCAATCTTGGTTTATTTAACTAATATTATTAATTTAACAAAGGTGACGTTATTATGTCGAAACAAATAACTGAAGAGTTTACGGGTCTGCGTAAAGTTTTATGGCCTATTCACTCTTTTGAAATCAAGAAGTTCCTGCCTATGGGATTGATGATGTTCTGTATCTTGTTTATTTACACAGTTCTAAGAGATACAAAAGATGCAATCCTAGTTAACTCGCCAGGTGCTGGGGCTGAAAGCTTAGCATTTGCGAAAGGTATTGGTGTTACAGCATCAGCAGTAATATTCATGATCTTGTATACAAAGGCTGCAAACGTCTTTAATCGCGAAGGTTTGTTCTATGTTACTGCCTTGCCATTCTTAATCTTCTTTGGATTATTTCCATATGTGATTTATCCAAACGTAGATGCTTGGCACATGAGCTTAGAGACAATCCAAGGATTACAAGCTGAATATCCAGTATTTAAATGGATTGTTCCGTTAGTAGGTAACTGGACGTATACATTGTTCTATATCTTGTCAGAGCTATGGGGAAGTGCTGTCTTGTCACTATTGTTTTGGCAGTTTGCTAACGCGATTACTCCAGTAAAAGAAGCCCGTCGTTTTTACGGTATGTTTGGTTTCTTGGGTAACTTTGGTCTTGTATTCTCTGGTCCGGCCATCATTTTTGTTTCACGTTATGTACGTAGCTTTGGTCTAAGTCGTGGTGAAACAACCGGATTAATGTTGCAATACTTAATGTCATTTGTAATTGTTGCCGGTGTGATTCTTTTGTTCACATTCTATTGGATGAACAGAAATGTATTAACTGACAAGCGTTTCTATGACCCAGAAGCAATGGGCGAAACAAAGAAGAAAAAAGCTAAACTTTCAATGGGTGAAAGCTTTAAATACATCATTCAATCACCTTACCTTGGTTTGATTGCGATGTTGGTTTTGGCTTACGGTGTATCCATCAACTTGTTTGAAGGTGTATGGAAGGGGCAAATTAAGATTGCTTACCCTTCTGAATCTGAATACAACGAAGTTATGGGTGGATTATCAACTGTAACTGGGTTAATTGCGTTAGCTTTGATGTTGATTGGAAGTAACCTGCTTCGTCGTTTTAGCTGGAAATCATGTGCGTTAATTACACCAATCGTTTTAATTACGGGTATTTTGATATTCTTTGGAGTGATCTATTACAACAACACACAATTACCTGCAGGTATGAGCATTATTGATGCAATTGCCCAAGGTCATATCAATCGCGAATTAATCGTATTTGTGGTTGTGTTGGGGTTATCTGTAAACGCGTTTGGTAAAGCAGTGAAATATTCATTGTTCGATCCAACAAAAGAAATGGCCTACATTCCATTAGATCAAGAATTAAAAATTAAAGGTAAAGCTGCGGTTGACGTTATCGGTGGTCGCGGTGGTAAGTCTTTAGGTTCTTATATCCAAATGGGGTTGTTGACAGTATTTTCTGGAAGCGCACTATATCAATTGGTTCCAATCATTGCACCAATTGCTGTAGGTATCGTATTCTTGTGGATCTTGTCAGTGTTCGGTCTAAGCACTCGTTTCAAAGCTTTAACTGAGCAAAGAGAAAAAGAAACGGCTTAATTGTTTCAATTTCTGAATTAGAAAAAGCCCGCGATCTGCGGGTTTTTTCTTTTGTTACTCAGCTGCAGGTTGCTGATTAACACTGCGTTAATAAAGGTTAATATTTTTTTAAATTTGATTTTCGCGCCACCCCCCACCCTATCACCCTTCGTGAACTCAGGGTGGGGGGACAACGCCCATCTTAGGAATCGGTACAAAAATAGACGAAGTTTTCCGTCATTTCATCTCGAAACTAATGGCTAATATAACACTGTACGAACGTTCAAGATTTAACTTACACGAAAAATCTTAACAAGTCTGAACAGACTAAAGATTAGTGCATATGTGGCTCAAGGTAACGTGACGCAGCACCCATTAAACAGCAACTGCTGCTTGTGTCTGTGCGCGTCGAATCTAACCTATTGAGTCCAGCGTCACGCTGGCGGCAGGTTGCCTTAGGTCTACTCTAGTCAAATCATTTGAATTGTGATATTAAAATAGTAATTATTTTTGAGTGAGGTTGCCGTGCTGTTTCATAAGATGCATGGATTGGGTAATGATTTTATCATTGTGAAGAGTTCTGTAGAATTGGATTCTGAATTTGTGATTCGGTTATGCAATCGACATACTGGAATTGGTGCAGATCAATTGATTACCTATACGGATGATGTGGAATCTGTCGTTCGGTTTTATAATCAAGACGGAACAGCGGCGGAACAGTGTGGTAATGGAATTAGGTGTTTGGCTTGGTTGCTGATGAATCAAACGAACACAAAATCAATTCGATTAAAGTCTCCTTTAGGACATCACGAGGCTTGGCTGTTAGAAGATGGGCGTGTTCGGATTGAAATGGGGCGTCCAGAATTTACGTGGGACGATCAACCGATTTCTCAACAACTTGATTTGTTGGATCTGTTTACAGATGTTGCGCACAAACCGGATATGGTGGCGGTTTCAATGGGTAATCCTCATGCGGTAATTTTTACTCAACACCCAACTATCGAAATGGCGGAGACCTATGGCCCGCATGTTGAGCACCATCGATTATTTCCAAATCGTACGAATGTGCATTTTGTTCATGTTGAATCACAGAATCATATTGCGATGATTCCGTGGGAACGTGGAACGGGTATTACGTTGGCATGTGGCAGTGGAGCCTGTGCCGTGCATGCAGCGGCCTTGAAAAAAGGATTAATTGACCCTATATGTGATATTACGATGCCGGGCGGTACGGTAACGTTGGAAACCCGTGACGATGGGGTTATTATCCTAACGGGGCCAGCAACATATGTCTTTGAAGGAAAGATGACGTAATCACAATGAGCGGTAAAATAGTTACATTCGGGTGCAGATTAAACACCTATGAATCAGAAGTCATGCGTCAATTTATAGACGAGACTAAGGAAGACGTTATTGTATTCAATACCTGTGCAGTAACGGCAGAGGCTGAACGGCAAGCCCGTCAAGCGATTCGCAAAGCGCGTCGTGAAAATCCCAATGTAAAAATTATCGTGACCGGATGTTCTGCGCAAGTCAGTCCAGATTCTTATACGGCTATGCCAGAAGTTGATCGGGTGCTTGGTAATGACGATAAGCTGAAAGCGGACAACTTCCGATTCGATACGTTTAATACTGAAAAAGCCATTGTGAATGATATTATGTCCGTTACAGAAACGGCGGGTCATTTAATATCGAATTTTCAGGGTAAATCACGAGCGTTTATTCAAGTTCAAAATGGATGTGATCATCGGTGTACGTTTTGTATCATTCCATTTGGTCGGGGCAATAGCCGCAGTGTGCCCGTTGGCGATATTGTAAATCAAACGCGATTGCTGGTTGAAAGTGGATATCAAGAGATTGTGTTAACAGGTGTTGACATTACGGCCTATGGTGCGGATTTACCAGGGCAACCCAAGCTTGGTGAGATGGTGCGCAGGTTATTGGCGTTGGTGCCGGATATTCAACGGTTGCGTATTTCATCCATTGATTCTGTAGAGGTGGATGATGATTTATTGCTCCTGGTGGAAAATGAGCCGAGATTGATGCCTCATTTCCATTTAAGTTTGCAAGCGGGGGATGACCTGATTTTAAAACGTATGAAACGCAGACATTTACGAGACGATGCTATTCGCATGTGCGAAGAATTTAGAAAACGCAGACCTGATGTTGTGTTTGGGGCTGATTTTATAGCTGGATTCCCAACAGAAACTGAAGAGATGTTCCAAAATACCTTAAAGATCGTTGATGAATGTAATCTGACGTATTTGCATGTATTTCCATATTCTCAGCGCCCAGGAACGCCAGCGGCTCGAATGCCCCAGGTGGCATCAGGTCTGATCAAAGATCGTGCAAAACGTTTGCGAGAATTAGGTGAGCGCAAAGAATTAGAATTTTTAAAAGCCCAGATTGGGGTTAAGGCAAAGGTGTTGGTGGAATCTGAAACTTTGGGTCGAACTGAACATTTTTGTCCAGTGGATTTAACCCATTTACCGGCAGAGTTAAAGGTTGAAGGACGGGTTGTTCCTTTGGTAATTTCTGGGATGGAAAATGGTAATTTAACGTGTGAGAACATATTTGCATGACAGACGAATCTAAATCAAAAGGATGGTTTTCCAGGCTGAGCGATGGGTTAAAAAAATCCACCTCTAAACTGACGGATGGGTTAACCTCGATTGTGACCAAGCGTAAGCTGGATGACGAGATGCTGCAAGAAATTGAAGATCTATTGTTGTCGGCTGATGTTGGGTATGCAACCAGTCATCGATTAGTTGGGGCGCTTAAAAAGAAACGCTTTCAACAAGATGTTACGGTTGAAGAGGTCAAAGCAACATTAGCAGAAGATTTAACATCTATTTTAAAACCCTTAGAGCATTCTTTAACCTTTGAAGATAAACCTACTGTAGTGTTTATGGTGGGAGTCAATGGGTCTGGGAAAACGACAACGACAGGAAAGCTTGCGGCTCAATGGAAAGCTGAAGGACAAAAGGTGCGTGTCGTTGCAGCTGATACATTCCGTGCGGCAGCAGTAGAGCAGTTATCCGTTTGGGCAGATCGCGCTGATGTTCCTTTGGAAAAAGGTGCTGCGAACTCTGATGCTGCAGCATTGGTGTATTCGTCTTACGAGACATCGATATCAGAACACGACGATATTCTAATTGTCGATACCGCAGGGCGATTGCATACAAAATCGACCTTGATGGAAGAGTTGAAAAAAGTTGTTCGGGTGACTCAAAAGCTTTCTGAAAAAGCTCCCCATTATACAGTGTTAGTGTTGGATGCGAATATTGGTCAGAATACAATTCAACAGGTAAAGTTGTTTCAAGAAGCTGTAAATGTGAATGGGTTGATCATCACAAAATTGGATGGTACGGCAAAGGCCGGGATCATTATTCAATTAGCAGATGCGTTTAAATTGCCGATTCATTATTTGGGCGTGGGGGAAGGCATAGAAGATTTACAATCCTTTGAAGCTGCAGCGTTCATCGAAAATTTGTTGAGTCTAAAGTCGTTGGTCGATCGTTAGTCTCTTAACACTGCGGGGTGTTCCCATATTTTACGGATAAATTTAAACCGTGGGATGGTCTGCCCATCTTTTGTGACGAATTCTTTAAACATGTCTAACGGACGAACCCATAGAGCATAGTCATTATATAAAGCTTGATAAACGACCAGTATGTCTAGAGTTTCAGAATGTCTGCACACGCCTAATACATGATATTGCTTGCCAGAATAGTGTTCATATAAACCTGGTTGAATCATTAAGATATCCTTTTTCAAAAAATCTTTCGTTTATTCAGAGTTTGTTAACCTGCGTCTGATACTTTGACGGTGCTGGTTAGTTCACAGACTGTGTGGTTTGTGCGTAGAGCTTACTTTGGATTAAGAGATTCACGACGTATATGTTGAACCTTAGTCGAAGGGGACTGTTCTGTCAAGAGCAGATGCCCCATCAATCCTTAAAAAGTGTTAATCTTTTAGAGGAAACGGAGAAGCTATATGTTGTGGTGGAGTGAGGCGGAGGGCCGCCAGCAAAGTGGGTCATTCACGGAGGGCCCCATCGGGGCACGAGGCAAAAAAGGTCTAAAATTCTCAGGTTTTCATTCAATAAGTTAGATCCGATGTGGTCTGACACATTTTACAAACAATAATCTGGCTATATCTCGAAAATTTCAACTTTATCAAACATTGGATGCGGCGTTATGCTGTTTGTCATCACTGTTTAGTTTTTAATATATGTGCCAAATCTTCCAAAGCATCTTTCAGATTTACATCAGCAATGTTTTCAATGACAGGTTTTGGAATTGAGACCTTTGATTTTAGCTTGTTGGGTATAACGGTGGTGGGTTGAGATTGGTGCCACAGTTGGGGTTTTACATCCTGAATGGCGGGGCACCCTAAAAATAAATTAAATTTTTCGATTAGAAACCCTTTTGTAAACTGTACTTGTTGCATGCCCATGTGGGAGACTTTAACGTGCAGTACTCCTGTGGAGCGGTCTTTAAAGTTTGGCACGTAGCGCGTTGGCCAGATGTGATCTTTCCATTGGGCGCTAATTAACGTTTCCCAATTCATCATAATTTTGCTTAAATACCAGCCTTGCTGATCCAGAGTGGGTTCAAGCACGCGGTAAATAATCTCTTTAATTTTTTTTTGTCCTGTGTAAATATGCGACATAGTATAGAAACTCCCTAAATTCAACATATCAAAAACCATCGAAAATGAACAGTATTAAGATTTCAGATAACGTATTGAATTGGTACGATGCAAATCGCCGGACGTTGCCGTGGCGATATGAGCAGGATCAGGTTGCTGATCCGTATCGTGTGTGGTTAAGTGAGATGATGTTGCAGCAAACTCAGGTAGATACGGTGATTCCGTATTTTCAAAAGTTTACGGCGAAGTGGCCAACAGTGAATGATTTGGCCAAAGCTGATTTAGATGATGTGCTGCACCTGTGGCAGGGTCTTGGATATTATGCGCGAGCGCGAAATTTGCATAAGTGTGCAAAGCTAATTGCTGAACAATTTAATGGAGTATTTCCGACCAGCCCTGCAGAATTAGCAACATTGCCTGGAATTGGGCCGTATGCATCGGCAGCCATTGCTGCGATTGCTTTTAATGTTCCTGCAACGGTTGTGGATGGGAATGTTGCGCGAATTGTAAGTCGCGTGTTTGGTTTTTCTGCGCCGATACGGCACAATCAAAAACACATTTATACAGCCGCAGAAAGCTTGACGCCATGTTTAAGGGCAGGGGATTATGCTCAGGCATTGATGGACATTGGGTCGGGTATTTGTACTCCCCGGTCGCCAAAGTGCAATCTGTGTCCGTTACAACAGAATTGCAAAGCATATAAATCGGGCGCCCCAGAGGCATATCCAGGGCGACTGGAAAAGCCATCGATTCCAACGCGATATGCAGTTGCCTTTATTTGCATCAACGATAAACAGATGCTGTTGCGAAAGCGGACAGGTCAAAAGATGCTGCAGGGATTGTGGGAATTGCCTGGGTCTGATTGGTATATAGATAGCCTTCCCGAATTACCCGAGGATATTCATGAGCCTTACGTAGATGTGAAGCATACGTTTTCACATTTTCATTTGATAACGCGAGTGATGCAGGTTTCTGAAGTTGATGCAGAATATTTAAATGGTGCCGAACTATTGTGCAACATACATGATTTTGATCAATTGGCGTTATCGACGCTTACAAAGAAATTGTTACAATCTCAAAAATAATATCGTGTTTTTGAAAATGAGGATTGACAGACAAACCCTGAAAAGGATACAAAAGACATATCCAAAACGGAGAGATGGCTGAGTGGTCGANNAATCCGGAGAGATGGATGAGTGGTTGAAGTCGCACGCCTGGAAAGCGTGTATAGGTTCATAGCCTATCGGGGGTTCGAATCCCCCTCTCTCCGCCACACTTAATCTTTTGCGTCAAAGAGTTAATATCATGAACAAATCTTCGAGGAATCAATTAAAAAAATTAACAGAAGGCTATATTGATTTTATGAGTAATGTTGGCTCTTTAGAGAGCAAAGATTATCTTGAATATATCAATACAGACCTTGGAATTTTTCAAGCGAATATAGCCAAAATTGAAAATGGTAAGGAAATAGTAAAAGGCTTTTCAGCTTTATTAGATCAGCTAAAAAATGCAAGAAGTTTTGCTTTTCCATGGAACATAAAAACTTTTGATATAATGTGTGATGTCGAAAAAAAACATGTCAGTTGTTAGATTTAGCTGGGACTCAAGTCAGGTGGGGTTGCATATAACAACTGCAATTCTGAAATTTAACAGAGAAGATAAAATTTCAGAGATTAATGAGGTTTATAATAAACTCGGCGATATAAGTCACTAGTTTGCTAAGTTGGTTAGCTTTTTAAGCTTTCTATCTTTGCGAGAAATAGCCAAGTTTCTACAGTTTTACTATTCAAGTCACTAAATCTTACTTTTCATACTCTCTCCATCTTCGTATATATGTGAATATTCCGAATGAAGATACGCACATCCCTTAAGTGTTTGGTCAGTGTCACAGTTGGCGGCGACTCCTGCTTGGCACGTAAAGCGCTATTGAGCCGTATAAAAGCACAGTGCTAAAATTCCTATCTCGGCAGCAAGCAACCGAGTGTTACGGGATTTTTTCCTGCGGATCGCATTGCTTAATATGTATGGATTTTATTTGTCGCTATCCAACTTGAAGGCAAGTCTCCAAGTTTTGCGCGGTGCGCTATAAACGCAGTGGGATTTACGTTGTTTGTTGGGAAAGGGCAACTGATTCTCAGTCGAGTGGGGTGCTTTGTGGAAGCGTGACGCTGCAACCGAAAAGTTAAATCCGATGTATTCGAAGTGCATTGAAAAACATTAATTTAATTTGATTTTTATGTTTGCGAGGGAGAGTAGTTCTTGCCCCAATCATTGGGGCCCACCTGAACAACTGTGAAATCCCAACGAGCCCACCCCGCCGCCGCCACAACATAATAACCAAGCAATCCAAAAAACTGAGTTTTTGCGATATATGAATAAATTAAGATTCCAACCTTGATCCATCTCGACTATACTGCCACACAGTACTTTGTGATAGTTTCGTCGTTGGTTATTACGCACCAGCCTAGCCGCCGGTGTATCTTACCTACCTGTGTTCAATATACCTGAAACTTCTTAACAAACCCTGAACATGTCGAATGTTTTGAAAATAATTTTTGGTGCAAACCTTCATAATGCTGATTTCCCCCTACCCGGGCTAAACTTCGCATGCTATGCTAAAATTAAAAATGTCCATTTGGCTTTACGATCGGGATCGATGGTTTCTGTGGTCACCCATACTATTTGGTTTGGGGATTCATTGCTATTTCTCAGGACTTATCATGAGCCTTACTCAGATTTATTGGATCATCGGATCAGGCATTTTGTTGTTCATACTGGGTCGAAAAACTCTCTGGGCATATGCTGGCATCAGCATTATTTGTATGGGGCTTGGCATTGGAGCGTCACACTACAAAACCACAAACATAGCCTCACAATACACAAAATTAGATTCAGAATGGGGCGGGCGCATCAAAGCCACCGTAAAAAATATTGATGTTATGGGTGGACAGATTCGATTGCTATTAGATGATGTAACCTCCAAAGATCGATCCTTTCACAGAATCCGCGTTAATTTTCGACATAAAAAAAACCAGCCCAATGAAGAGCTAATGTCAAAGCTGCGACCTGGTGTTCAAATTAAGGCTTACGTTCGATTGTCTCCTGTCCCTCCACGCGAAACTCCCTTAAATTATGATTTTCAATTTTGGTCATTTTTTCAAGGGGTAGAAGCCGTAGGATTTGGTGGAACCTCATCAATTCGCGTGTATGACCCCAAAGAAGAATTTGGGTGGTTTGAACAATTGCGGTATACCATCACTCAAACAATTCGCAATGAAGGATTAGGACAGCCTGGGGAAATCGCAATCGCATTGACGACAGGTTATGTGAGCGGTATCGACAAATCCATTCGAGACGACTTTGCTGGATCAGGGATTGCACACATTCTGGCCATCTCTGGATTGCATCTTAGTTTAATTGGCGGGATGATGTTCTTAATATTCCGCCGCGGATTGGGATTTTCAACAAAAATAGCCCTACATTGGCCCCTTAAAAAAATTGCAGCGGTGCTGGCGGTATTGTGCAGTTATTTCTATTTAAAAATTTCAGGAGAAGGTATTCCAACGCTTCGTGCATTTATCATGTTTAGCTTAATCATGGGCGGGATCGTTTGGGATCGAGACCCTATATCCTTACGATCAGTTGCCTGGGCGGCGCTTGGCGTATTAACGCTAAAACCCGAATCGATGTACAGCCCAAGCTTTCAAATGTCATTTGCAGCGGTCATTGGACTGATTGGCACCTATGAATATTTTAGAGAACGTTCATGGAACTTGTACGCAAAAAAAGATGCGGGTTGGTTAAAAAAATCAGCCGTTTATCTTGGGGGAGCAGCCCTAAGTTCATTGATCGCCAGCCTTGCAACATTGCCATTTATTATGCACACATTTCATCGATTTTCATGGCACAGCATTGAGGCCAACTTAATCGCAATTCCCCTGATGTCATTTTGGATTATGCCCTTGGCAATTTTGGTTGTGATCAGCATGCCCTTTGGATTACATGGCATCCCATTGATGATTATGAGTTGGGGGTGTCAAGTCTTAATGAAGTTAGCCCACACCATTAACAGTTGGCCAGGCACCTATATTCCGGTTGGCGTCCGCAGCGAATGGTTTATGATATTAATTCTGTCAGGATCATTCTGGTGGCTAATTTGGACACATCGCTGGCGTTGGTTAGGAGTTCCGCTGGTGATTTCAGCGTTTTTCCTGCCAAAAAAAGATATCTTCTTAATGGTATCAAACGATCAATCCCGCATTGGGATTATGGCGGGGGAGTCTGTGTTGTTAACCCAAACGGGACGCCCAAACTTTGTAAGTCAAGATTGGAAAGGGATTGCGGGATTGCATGACTTAGTCAAACTATCAAAGACGCATTCTGAGTGGATTAAACCAATGAATTGGGGGTGGATGATACAGCCCTTTACAAACGATAAAGAGTTCAAAGTAGCTGTAATTTCGGATGAAAAACATTCTGGTGAAACGGATGTTATCGTGAACGTGATAGGGTTTCCAAAGATTAAAAACATTGTCTTACATAATGGAACAACGATTCGTGGGGGATGCGCCTTATGGAGAGATAAAAGTGGTACAGTACAGATCTTGCAAGAAACAGAGGATAAATCTAAATTTCCATGGAGATAGGGCGGCATGGCAACGCATTCGATGCGTGAGATCCGATGTGATGCGAGATGTGTTATAGCTAGATTAATTTAAATTGGGTACAGGAACGAGGCGAGACATGTACTAAAGTGTACATTAGCGACCGAGTGACACATACCCAGATTATAGGAATTCAGCTATATAAGAAATACGAGGGGAATTTTGACCCATTGCGGGCGTGGGAGGGGTAAGGTTTGGAAGTGAATTTGAAATGATTTCGTGTGTAAGTAGTAGTATTCCTTTGAGTTGTAGTTCGTTTTGTTAAAGTGTTTTACTTTTTTAA
>DITM01000020.1:2287-2550 GCA_002422845.1 Candidatus Paracaedibacteraceae bacterium UBA6184 | reverse complement strand
GCGTAGAAATGCTCAATTATCGCAAGGACGGCTCTACCTATTGGAACGAATTTGAAGTGGTTCCAGTTGCCAACGAAAAAGGCTGGTACACCCATTGGGTATCGGTGCAACGTGACATTACCGAGCGTAAACACATTGAACATCAAATACATCAACTGGCTTTCTACGACACGCTCACCCAACTGCCTAATCGGCGCTTACTCAGCGACCGTTTAAAACAGGCGATGGCTAGCAGCAAACGTACCGGCTTATATGGCGCGCTG
>DITM01000020.1:0-2224 GCA_002422845.1 Candidatus Paracaedibacteraceae bacterium UBA6184 | reverse complement strand
CAAACCTCTAAAACACGCGCCTTGCTCGTCGCAGAAAAAATTCGTACCGCCCTGGCTAACCCCTATCGTCTTAACTTACACGCAGAAAAAAATCCTGAAAATAGCGTTGAACATAAGAGCGCTGCGAGCATTGGCGTGAATTTGTTTATCGGTCAACAAGCGAGCGAAGATGACATTCTCAAGTGCGCGGATAATGCCATGTATCAAGCTAAAGAAGCGGGACGTAATTTGATTCGGTTTTATGAGCGGGCGATATAAGAGCTAATTTGTATGACTTGCTTAATTTTGCGCGAATGTGTCGGGTTATGGATAACGCCTAATTCGACCTAAATGGCTCTTATCTTAATCTTATTTTTGATATATCCGATTATCTCTCGCTCCCAAGCTGGAGAGGCTGTGAAAGTATTATCAGAATCACTAAAAAATAGCAGAAAAAGCGCTGTAAGTTATTGATTTATGGTTGTCTAAATTGGCAATTTCGCCTAGTTTCAGAATACTTTCACAGCCTCTGGAGCTTGGGAACGAGACATCTAACCTTATTCGTTAGGCTGATTGACCAAGCCAAGTCCTGACGAAAAAGCCCACCAATAAAACGGAAAAACCGCCTATTTCAGCAACCATCAAAGTAGTCATGATTATTTTATCAACGCTAGGATTTTCAGAATCACGTAGTGAATTATTGGTTTTGTTTTCAATGCCCAGTGTAATGTATTTGGCTATGGCAATCGCAAAAAATAACAAAGGGGCTATAGTAGCCAGGATATTAACCCACGGGCTAAAAGCGCTCAGGTATGCGAAGACGGCAATCAGCAGCGCAGCAAATGAATAGAGTAGAGCAGATCGATGGGCTATATCAACATAATAAGGTGCTTTAAATTCTGGGGTGCTTATGATGCAGGAATATTTCCAAACACCGGTAACTAAACCCGTCATAAAAAATAAGCCTGCACATGAAATGGCAAGCATTGGTGCAGTTTGGTTTATTATTGCATCCATCGTTATTCTCCTAAAAAATGTGGTAAGGGTAATCAATTGATTAAACCGATATTCTAACTATGTCGAACAACAAAAAATTGTACAAACCGGCTGCGCCTGAATTGCAATATGGCTTTAGGCCCAATCTTTTTTTATGGCCAAACCGCACCTTATTTTTTGGGCCGTTACAGCACCTGCAATTCCATGCGATGGGAACAGTAGCAATCAATACGGGGCTTTACCAACCTTTTCAGATGAAGCCTTTTAATGGAAGCTACCAAAGCTACCGTTGCGCCCTGATTCCAGTGGGTTGTAAACATGAATTAAACGCTGGTGGCAATATCGTCGCCTGTTTATTGATTGAAAAAAACTCCCCTGACTTTGCCCGCTTCAATACGCAACTTCCCTGGCAAGCATCGACAATTACCCGCTTGCCAGATACGCAGTGGGTTAGTTGTTTTCAAAAGATTTATGAGGAAAAGCTGTCAAAAGAAGAAATCAATAAACTTATCAACCAGCTATTAGATACGGATGATGCCGCTATCAACATTGTTGACCCACGCATTGGTAGTATTTTGCATCTGATTAAGAATGATCCGGGAAACGACTTCAGCCAAGACTACTTAGCGGCTTCGGTAGGACTTTCGGCTTCCAGGTTTAGGCATTTGTTTAAAGAATATTCAGATATTCCTTACCGCCGTTACAGGATGTGGAGACGATTGATTTCAGCGATGGAAACACTCCATAAAATTGATAACTTGACTTACGCCGCCTTAGAAGCCGGCTTTACAGATTCAGCCCATTTTAATCGCTGCTTTCGAGATACACTTGGTGTAAACCCGTCATTGGTGTTTAGAAATCTCGATAGGTTTGAGATTTAGCCGCGTAGGGTGGGCAAGGTTTTTTTGCCCACCATTTGCATCGTGGCATCGTTATTCCGCGCATAAAAAAACCGCCCATCCCCGAAGAAATGAGCGGTTGTTTCAGGTCATCCGTGACCCAGAGCCATTGTTAAACGCGGATTATGCGTTTAAGCGCGTGGGCACGAACAGCATGTGCCCACCCTCCCGGCTGTGAAAAAACGGCAATAAAAAACCACCCAACCCGTGAGATTGGATGGTTTGGCGGATTTAATTGGGGTACGTCCCCTATTATTCCCCTATTATTCGTCCCCTATTATTGTTCTCGTCCCCTATTGTTCTTTGTTTCTATTGTTTTGCAACGGGGGCCCCCTGTGTCAGACTAGTTG
>DITM01000077.1 GCA_002422845.1 Candidatus Paracaedibacteraceae bacterium UBA6184 | reverse complement strand
CCTTCACCTCAAAGATATGCTGATTCAGCTCAATTTGAGACAAGGCCTGATTTTTAAGATGGTCAGACTGTGCCAGCTTCTTGAGCTGTTCGAGCCTCAGCTCCTGATCTGGATGTAAATCCCCAGCAAATGAGACGTACAGGCTATCAATTCCCCAGCGCAAAGGCTGGAAGTAATCAGGATTGTATTTATTGGATACTCTGTTAGTAAGCGAGGTATCCAATTCCGCCTCACCAAGGCCGCGTCCGTGCGAGTGGCTTTCGCCTCTCTGCGCGGGCACGGCCTTGGGATCGGTGGCGGATGAAGAATCTTCACCCTCTACAGACGGATTAATATTGTCAGGCGAGACAGCCTCACCTTTTTTGTTGCTATTCATGTTTGACCTCTTTCAAAAAATTGATAAAAGTCACACGCGCAACAAACCAGCTACAAAAAATCAAGGCGTAATTCGGCCTGTAAAAAGCCGATGCGGAATGTTTTCAGATTAAATGTTCGTGTCTGCTTGGGATAAGTTTGGGAATTTTGCTAGCAATGTTTGAGAAATGAATTTTGAATAGTCTGCGCTATGATGGAATGTTAACTGTAAGTATTTGATTGTTTACTTGGTTTCAATATCGAAATGATATTTGTCAGGTTTGTATGTTTGCTAGGTTAAATGATTTATGTTTATAGGTTATTCAGCTGTGTTCGATGAGATCGATGAATGTAGTTTGAGCGTAGTTTTTTTTAAAGGCAACAGTTTTACCTAGATGATTTGCAGGTGATTTGTTAAAGAGCAATGTGACTGCCCTAATAATCAATTGATACTGCATGCTAGTCAACCAAAACGAATTCAGATTGGGTAAGATGGGAAAAGCATGCATTAATAATACGAAGAGTTGATATGCCATCTACGCAAACAAATTGGTCAAACATACTAGGTGACGTCAGAGCAGAAAATGATCATGAAATGCTGGATAAAGCATTTTATGAATGGCAAGGTTATAAAAGCCTCATTGAAGCAGACGATAGGTTTGTTATTGTTGGCAGGCGTGGTACTGGGAAAAGTGCTTTAACTTATCGGTTAATGAAGGATTGCGAAGCAAGGAAGGACTTTGTAATCGTAGTTAAGCCAGATGAAGAAGAGTTTATCGGGCTGAGGTCTGTTGCTAGTAAATTCGGAAATACTGTACCTAGAATAAGAGCCGCTATCAAGATTGGATGGCGATATGCTCTGATAATGGAAATTGCATCTAATCTCAATCGCTACTACAAAACCTCGCAACTCATCGATTCGTCAAAACTCAAGATCCCCCTCAAGGAATGGGAGAGCAGAGGTACTACGATAATACGTCGACTTCGGCTTACTCTAAACAACCTAATAATTCCAAATGAATCACCGGAAGACTGTATTGCAGAATTAGCTCATCGAATAAATATCGATGAGGTACAAAAAGTGCTTTCGGAAATCATTCAGACCTTAAATAAACGAACTGTTATATTAATTGATCGTTTAGATGAGGGATATGAACCGGATGACATCGGAATAGGGATTATAGATGGAATCATTTACGGCACTGACGACACTCGCACACACTTCGCAAATACAAAAGCTGCTCTATTCTTACGCGATAATATTTTCAGGGCAATTCAAAGAGCTGACCAAGACTTCTCAAGAAATATAGAAGGTAATGTGCTAAGGCTACACTGGGATATACAAGAATTATTTTACTTAGTATGCCGTCGTATAAGGAAAGGATTTAGTTTAGAAGTCGAAAGCGACCCCAAGCTCTGGAACAGGGTAACAGAGCAACAGTTACATGGTATTGAGGGCTTTAGAAGATGCCTGCAAATGACTTTGTATCGGCCACGAGATATTGTATCTCTTCTAAATAATGCATTCTCCAATGCATCTAAACAAGCAAGAACCGTGTTAATAAACGAAGACCTAGTTGCATCATCAAAATATATTTCTGAAGTTAGATTTGATGATTTAAGCAAAGAGTATAGTTCTGTTTTTCCGGGGATAGAAATCCTCACAAAGTCTTTTTCTGGAAGCAAGTCAAAACTAACCATCCTCGAAGCTAGAGAAATAATTAGCAAAGTTACTAAACGCCAAGATTTAGACCCTCAAACGTTACAACACTTCCTATTATTAGGATCTCCAGATGAGGTATTAAAAGCGCTGTACTCGGTTGGTTTTATAGGTCTTCTAGATAAAACTTCTGGTAATTTCGTTTTTTGTCATGATGGAAGAAAGCCCGGAAACACGTTTACGGATGTCGATTCAATACTAATACATCCATGCTACTGGACAGCATTAAACATTGCTCATGAACCTCTAGATGCATCCTCAGCACAAGAAATTTACGATGAATACGAAATTACAATTGTTTCCCAAAGTAAAGAAACAAGAGATCAAAAAATTGGACAAATCATTTCTGAACTACAAGTAATTGACGTTGGAGATTCCGACGCAGCCATGTTTGAAGATTGGTGTAAACGGGTAATCGAATTAATTTTTGCAGGACAACTAACCAATATTCAATTGAGACCAAACAATAATGCCGCATCTAGAAGAGACATAGTTGGAACAAATGAAGGTTTAGAAGGGTTCTGGAAGCGTATATTAAATGACTATGGAACAAGACAAACTGTCTTCGAGGTAAAAAATTACGAAAAACTCTCAGTAAATGAGTACAGGCAAGTTTATTCCTATCTTGGAAAAGAATATGGAAAATGCGCATTCATAATCTGCAGAGACAAAACTAAAGAGCTTGTTAAAGGCGCGGAACTGGAAGCATTTAGAGAGTTTTACTATAAGGACACAGTGATTTTAAAACTAACTGCCAATTTCCTTACTTCGATCTTGCAAAAAATCCGCAGCCCTCAAAAATTCGATGTAGCTCAAGAAACCTTCAAAAAACATTTGGATGAACATATCCGCCTATATGCTAATGGTCAAACAAAAACAAAAAAATGATTATTTAGTTAAACGCCACTTAAACTTACTGTAATTGACTTAAATACAGCTGCAAGCGATGCAAGAGGCTGATTTTATTAAAAATATTCAGCATTATTCCGCCACTACGAACCAAGGGGTCAGGAGTTCGAATCTCTTCGGGCGCGCCAAATATAAAACGGCCAGATCATCAGATCTGGCCGTTTTTCATTTTTCTCAAACTATCCTGGTCCTCGTCTAAGGTAGCAACCTGTATCTTTCTTACCTGCCAACCTGCATTCTTTAAATACGACCAACTGGCTACCTTGTCTCAACGAATGAATATTTAACTGCAAGACAGAATAACTCATTGAACAAAAAAACCCTCTCAGAAGCATCTG